>NZ_JACJEE010000019.1:0-74525 GCF_014163915.1 Pseudoalteromonas sp. SR41-8 | reverse complement strand
CGGTGGCCTTTTTTAATGCCTACGATTTACGTCATGTGAAGGTGGCGCTGTTACCCATAGGCGTAGGTGCTTTGTAGCAACGTTCAATGAGTAATAATTAACTTTTAAGTTAATTGTTAGAAAAAAGTCACTTAGGTGGCCTTTTTCAATGCCTGCGATTTGAGCTGTAAGCTCTAAGCGGAAAGTTTTAAGCTGCTCGGTGTTAATATGTACTTGTAGGCGAGTGGCTTGCCACCGCGCTTATAACAGAAAGTAAATATATTAAATTTTCTTGCTATTTAAGTTGAGGAGATCTAGATTTTTACCGCTTACCGCTTACCGCTTACCGCTTACCGCTTACCGCTTACCGCTGAATCATTGTAACGTTATGATATAACAAACAAAAACAATGTAACTTTTAATTTTTATGTAACATAAAGTCACTTTTTAAGTAACAAAACCTACCTAATATGATGCTCTCATTACTACAGACATTCTTGACCAAATCGTATCAATGGAACTTAAAAATGAAAATTAATAAAATTGCGACTGCAATTGGTTTAACACTGGCGTTGTCAGCGGGTGCTAATGCAGGTGTGTTACCTGATAACCAAATGAAAAGTGATTGGTATAGCGCTGCACAGGCTAAATTAACCTCTAAAGAAACGATGGCTAATGCAACACCAGCCACTAAAGCAAAGAACGTAATTCTATTTGTTGGTGATGGCATGGGTATATCAACCCTCACCGCAGCACGTATCCTTGCAGGCCAAAAACAAGGCGCTTTAGGAGAAGAGGGCTTTTTGAGCTTTGAAGAATTTCCGTATTCGGCACAAATAAAAACGTATAACGTCGATGCGCAAACACCGGATTCAGCAGGCACCATGACGGCTATTATCTCAGGTGTTAAAACGGATGTTGGTGTTATTGGTGTTAACGAAGACATTGAACGTGGCAAATGTGCAACTGTAGCAGGTAATGAATTAATTACAGCTACAGAGCTTGCAGAAATTAAAGGCCTAGCCACAGGTATTATTTCTACTGCACGGATCACCCACGCAACGCCAGCTGCAACGTATGCAAAATCAGCTGATCGTAATTGGGAAGACATTTCCGACATGCCTGCAGATGCAGTCACTGCAGGTTGTGAAGATATTGCGTCGCAATTAGTTAATTTCGAAAAAAATCTTGAAGCGCGCTTTGCGGGTGTTGATGTTGATGGTCTAGAAGTGGTGATGGGTGGCGGTCGTCGTCATTTCTTACCAAAAGATGCTGCATTTAACTCTAATGATGCTATGAGTGCAGTCGAAGGTGATCGTACTGATGAACGTGATTTAACAGCGCAATGGCAGCAAATGTATAGCGATGGTAAATACATTACTGATCAGGCCGGCTTTGACGCAATAAATGGCGATACCAAACGCGTATTTGGATTATTTAATGAATCGCATATGCAATATGAAGCGGATCGCAGTAATGATATTGCAGGTGAGCCTTCATTAACGCAAATGACGACTAAAGCGATTGATATCTTAAAGAATAATGAAAAAGGGTTTTTCCTAACGGTTGAATCGGGTCGTATCGATCACGCCCACCATGCCGGTAATGCTTACAACGCATTAAATGACACAATTGAATTTGCCAATGCGGTAAAAGCAGCAGTAGAAAATACCGATCCAAATGAAACACTTATTTTAGTCACTGCGGATCACAGCCATGTATTTACCATTGCTGGCTATCCAAAACGCGGTAACCCAATTTTGGGTCAAGTTGTAGCAGTAGGTCGCGATACTCCAACCCTTGCAGCTGACGGTATGCCTTATACCACAGTCGGTTACGCAAATGGCTTGGGCTTTAGAGATTTAGGTGATGAAACAGATGCAGACGCTTCATATTTAGCCGCAGCAGTTGCTGGGCGTGTTGAATTAAGTGGTGTTGATACCTTAACACCGGGCTTTCATCAAGAAGCAGCAGTCCCGCTTGACTCAGAAACTCATGCTGGTGAAGATATTTCATTGCATGCTAAAGGCCCAGGGGCACAGTTGGCACAAGGCGTTGTGGAGCAAAATGTTATTTTCCACATTATCAGTCAAGCGCTCGAACTAATAGAAGAATAATGGTGATTACAATGAAAAAACTTAACTTAATATCTCTTGCTGTGGTTGTTGCGTTAGCGGGTTGCTCTGATGATGACGATAAAATTGAGTCACTGACGGTTAAAAATACGCTTGCAGTTGGCTCTGAGCAATGTATCAATGGTGGCATTGAAACCCTAACAGGTGACGACAGCAATCAAAATGGTGAGCTTGATGCAGATGAAGTAACTACAACCACTGTAGTGTGTAACGATCCTGAAACTTCATTGAATCCACAACAGTTAGCGCCGCTTACTACCAATACTTGGTATAAAGAAGCACACACTAAATTAGCTAGTAGCCAAGATAATATTGCTAATATTGTTAAAGAGTCTGGCAAAGCGAAAAACGTCATTTTGTTTGTTGGCGACGGTATGGGGATTTCAACAGTAACAGCTGCGCGTATTTTAGCGGGTCAGTTACAGGGCAAAATGGGTGAAGAACATCAGTTAAGCTTTGAAACACTACCGTTTTCAGGGTTTGCTAAAACTTATAATGTTGATGCACAAACACCTGATTCTGCAGGTACGATGACAGCAATGGCATCAGGCGTAAAAACTGATGTCGGTGTTATTGGTATTGATGAAGCAGTGGTTAATGGTAATTGTTTGTCAGGTAAAGGCCATGAATTAGTAACGTCATTAGAGCTTGCGGAAATTGCAGGTAAATCAACGGGACTTATTTCAACTGCACGTATTACCCATGCCACACCAGCTGCAACGTATGCAAAAGCGGCAAACCGCAATTGGGAAGATGTTTCAGATATGCCTGAGTCGGAAGCGGCTAATTGTGAAGATATTGCATCGCAACTGGTTAACTTTGAAAAGAACTTAGAAGCGCGTTTTGCTGGGATCGATGTTGATGGTCTTGAAGTGGTAATGGGTGGCGGTCGTCGTCATTTCTTACCAAAAGACGCAGCATATAATTCAGCTGATGCAGTAAGCTCGGTAGAAGGCGATCGTACTGATGGCCGTGATTTAACTGCTGAATGGCAAGCTCAGTATCCAAATGGTCAATACGTAATGGATCAAGCAGGTTTTAATGCGATTGATGTGACTAACACTAAACAAATTTTTGGCTTGTTTAATGAATCTCACATGCAATACGAAGCTGACCGTGGCAATGATATTGCGGGTGAACCATCGTTATCAGAGATGACAGCAAAAGCACTGGATGTATTGGATAACAACGAGAAAGGCTTTTTCTTAACGGTTGAAGCTGGACGAATTGACCATGCTCACCATGCGGGCAATGCCTATAACGCTTTAAGCGATACCATTGAGTTATCAAAAGCGGTGCAAGTGGCGCTTGATAAAACCAGCATTGAAGATACGCTGATTATTGTTACTGCCGATCACAGCCATGTATTTACTATCGCAGGCTACCCAAAACGCGGTAATCCAATTTTAGGTAAAGTGGTTGCCGTTGGTGAAACCGAGCCAACACTTGCTGCCGATAACATGCCATACACCACTGTAGGTTATGCTAATGGTGGCGGCTTTAGAGATTTAGGTCAGGAAACGGATGCTGATGTAGGTTACGACTTTGCCCCAGTAACCGGTCGTGTTGATTTAACCGATGTGGATACACAAAGTCCAGGTTTCCACCAAGAAGCACTTGTGCCGCTGTCATCTGAAACTCATGCTGGTGAAGATGTTGGTGTTTATGCAATTGGCCCTGGTGCGCATTTGGTAACAGGTACTAACGAGCAGAGCTTTATTTTTCACGTGATGGATTATGCAGCTGACTTAGTAAAACAAGCGGATGCTAAAGTTACAAATTAAGTAATTGTCATGTAATACGCTTTACTAAAGAGCAACTCAAAACTGAGTTGCTCTTTGTCATTAATCTGCAAAATAAACACATTACAGTGACCCACGGTATTAAATCGAAAAGAGAATCCAGTGAAAAAAATTATCCTATCTTTAGCGTTAATAAGTCCATTGGCCAGTGCCACGCAGTGCGCGTTGGACAGTCAATATGTGCAAGCAAGCTATCAGGTTAGTAAGCAAGTTGCGGGCAAAGCTGTGGCTGAATCTCAACAGTTTACATTATGGCGAACACCCCATCAGGTTGCAGAGCAAGGCCTTGAATTAGTTGAAGTGTGGCAACAGTTGAGTAATCAGCAAATTCGGCCAATTCGTTACTTTCAAACACCGCAGCGTGGTATTGAATATCAACCTTCAGAGGTGCAAGGTCAGCAAGATTGGAGTACTAAATACCAATTAGTTAGTGATGATTTTATTGCTAAGATGACTTTAACTGATGAGCAAGGTGATGGCTGCAAGAAAATACAGCATTATCAATTAGTGCAAGGTGATACTACGATTGAGCTTGCATGGTTGGTAAATCAAAAGCTGGTAAGCGCAATGAGTATTAGTAAACCGCAACTTACTCAAACATTAACGTTGGGCACTGTGGACTTTAAAAAAGCTCCGATACAGCAGCAATTTGCCCTATGGGATGCTTATCAAACGACTGACTATGCGGATATCGGTGATAACGAAGGCGACCCATTTTTAGCCAAAATGATTAACTTAGGATTTATCGAGCATGGTGCGTCGGGCTTTTATGATGCTAATGGTAAAGCGCTTGGTGGTGGGCACAGCCACTAAAAAGAGCCGAGTGTTAAAAGGCCAAGTTCCAGTTTCAAGATTAATAGCCAGATGGAAAGGTTTGTGTACCACCAACCGATATTCCCGAATAGGGCAGCTTTAGTGTGATCACCGCTCAACAAGGGCGGTGTTTTCAATTATGTTCTCCTTCATAAATGATCTGAAATGCAGCTAGTTATGCTTAATTTAATTGACTAAAAAAGCACTCAGGTGCTTTTTTTATTTTTGTTTGCCCCAAACTCTCAGTTATAGAGTGTATATAGAATGGGAGTAAAAGTATGGCAAAGCACGTGGTAATTACAGGTGCAAATCGTGGCATCGGTCTTAATTTATGTCAGCAATATTTAGCAAAGGGATATCAGGTAACTGCAGTGGTCCGAAGCCCTAGTGCCGAACTTAAAGCGTTAGATGTAACTGTGATCAGTAATATTGATGTTGCCAATGCAGCAGATATCGAAACGCTTGAGAGCCAATTGCACGGTCATAAGATTGATGTGTTGATCAACAATGCCGGTATTTTCCATAATGAAAGTATGGCAGAGATGGATTTTGATACCATCAATCAACAAATTGCAGTCAATGCGGTAGCACCGATCCGAGTGACTCATGCTTTGATCCACAGTTTAGGTGTTGATGCTAAAGTCGCTATGATCACCAGCCGTATGGGTTCTATTGCCGATAATGGTTCTGGTGGTTATATTGGTTATCGTATGTCAAAGGCTGCACTTAATGCCGCATCAGTGAGCTTAGCTCATGAATTAAAAAGTAAAAAAATTGCTGTTGGTTTATTTCATCCGGGTTTTGTGCAAACGCAAATGGTTAATTTTGCAGGCGATATCTCAGCAGAGGAATCTGCACAGCGCTTAACACAGCGTATTGATGAACTAAATCTCAGTAATAGCGGTGGTTTTTGGCATTCAAATGGTGAAACCCTGCCTTGGTAAATAATATTTAATGTAGGTTATCTTTAATAGCTAAACAGGCTGTAAATCAGCAGTCAGTTTAGCTAAATTTAATTAATTTTTGCTATAATGCTGTCATATTAACGATTTAAGTATTTGAGAGCAGCACATGGAATTAGAGCAAGATAGTAGTTTAACCCTTCCGTTATTTCTTTTTGATGAGACCTTAAATGAGCGAGATTTATCGACTCCAGATCTTTCAATAAGCGTACTTTTAGATGACGATTTACTGACCCAGCTTTGTCAAAATCCAGCACCGGATAGCAGCATTGCTATTACTATTTCAGATTATATTGTAGAAGCCCATAACCCGGCGTTTGCAGACTTAGCAAGCGATGCACATCAAGCACAGCTAACTTTAACGCGTGGACCATTATTGAGCGCAGTACTCGAGACCCAATCAGAGCAAACATTTGTGTCCCCACAAATGGATATGATGCCGACGTTTGACTTGGGCGATGAGGACGAGTAATTCGATGAGAAAGTCTTTTTTGCTGAGTGCACTAATTATTGTGCTCAGTGGCTGCGCTTATTTAGGTGCCGCTCATTACAATGAGCTATTCGGGCCAGAGCAAACACAGCAGCGTATGGTTGAACATAACTCAGGTAGCGGTGCTGAGTTTTTACAACATGTACAACCGGTGATCGAGAGTCGCTGTGTGGTTTGTCATGGCTGCTATGATGCACCATGCCAACTGAAACTTTCATCTCCAGAAGGAATTGACCGCGGCCTAAGTAAGGAACGTGTTTACAATGGTACTCGTTTATTAGCATCGACTCCCAGCCGCTTACTTTTTGATGCAACGAATACTAGCCAGTGGCGTGATAAAGACTTTACCCCTGTATTGAATGAACGAGCGCAAACAGAGCAAGCAAATCTTGCCGGTAGCGTGTTGTACAACAGTTTAGTGTTAAAAATGAGCTCACCGCTACCAAATGATGAGATTCTAGGTGATGAGTTTGATTTTTCTCTGGATCGCTCGCAAAGCTGCGCCACTATAGGAGAATTTGACAGCCTTGCCAACAGTCAACCTCATTCCGGGATGCCATATGGGTTACCTGGTATTTCGCGTACTGAATTTAAGCACCTTGAAAAGTGGCTTAAAGAGGGCGGTAAAATGGCGCATATTAAACCGCCAAGCAAAGCTGCTTTAGCTCAAGCACAACGCTGGGAGAGCTTTTTAAACCAAGACGATTTAAAGTATCAATTAACAGCACGTTATGTGTTTGAACATTGGTATTTAGCGCATATTTATTTTGCTCAAGATGATGAAAAAAGCTTTTTTAAATTGGTGCGTTCGAGTACGCCACCAGGGCAGGACATTGAGTTAATAAATACCCGCCGCCCTTACGATGATCCTAAAGTGGAACGTGTGTATTATCGCTTAATGCATGACCGTTCGACTATTTTGGCAAAAACGCATTTACCACTGGCACTGAATGACAGTAAGTTAGCTCGCTTGTACAGCCAGTTTATTGCGCCTGATTATCACGTTGAAAGCATGCCAAGTTACTTGCCAGAAATAGCATCCAACCCATTTAAAGTGTTTGCCGACATGCCGGTTAAATCTAAATATCAATTCATGCTAGATGAAGCTGAATTAATTATTATGGGCTTTATTAAAGGGCCTGTTTGTCGTGGTCAAATAGCGTTAAATGTTATTAATGATCATTTTTGGGTGGCATTTGCTGATCCTGCTAAAGTTGCAACGCCAGAAGTGGGTGAAATGCTGCTACAACATGAAGATGCCTTGGCATTGCCAGCGGCTGAAGAAAGCAATACTTTAGCTATATCTAGCTGGGTCAAATACGCCAAACGTCAGAATACTTACCTTAAAGGCAAGGTTACGTTGGCAAATAGTATGTTCAAAAATGGTGAAAACCTAACCACCGACCTATTATGGCGTGGTGACGAGGTAAATGATAATGCTGCTCTGACTATTTTCCGCCATTTTGATAGTGCGACTGTGGTTAAAGGTTTTATTGGCCAAGAGCCAAAAACCATGTGGGTATTAGATTACGCACTTTTTGAGCGGATACATTATTTATTAGTTGCCGGGTTTGATGTCTACGGTAATGTTGGCCATCAGTTGATCACTCGTTTATACATGGATTTTTTGCGTCTAGAAGGCGAGCAAAACTTTTTAGCATTGTTACCTAAGCCACAGCGTAAAGAGTTAAAAGCAAACTGGTATCGTAAAGCACCACCGAGTTTAACTAATTTCTTTGAAAGTGGTGATAAGTTTAGTCAGCCAACAGGAATTGACTACAAAACACAGGATCAACAACACGAGTTATATGGCTTAATTAAACAAACGCTAAAACCGGTGTTAAGTCCGCGCTTCGATTACACACAAGTACCAGAGCCGTTACAGCAATTAAATAATATGCCTGCAAAAGCAATTAATTTACTGCCGCAAATCTCGTTTATATTAGTGAAAGACGGTGCTGCAGAGCATCAAGCGTATACCGTGATCCATCACAATGCTCATTATAATATTTCTAGTTTATTGAACGAAGAAGGGCAGCGCGCTTATGCAGAAGATACAGTCACCATTGTGCCTGGTTTTATTGGTGATTACCCTGAAACAATTTGGTATTTGAATAATCCACAACAACTTGCATCATTTGCCGAGCAACTACCATTGATGCAAATAGAAGCCGATTACAGAGCATTAAAGAGTCAGTTTGCAATTCGCCGAACACATCCGCAATTTTGGCAATACAGTGATATTTTGCACAAAGTTGCCAAGCAATACCGTGGTGTGGAGTACGGTTTGTTTGATTATAATCGTTTAGAAAATCGTTAATTATAAAAGCAAAATTAATAAACCCCGCATTTAAGCGGGGTTTATTTTTTTCATTAATATCATTGCTTAAAGTGTCGCTTTATCCCCTTTGGTCTACACTTATTAAAAAAAATAGGGCCTATTATGATTCAAATTATTGCTAATATTCGGTCGCGTTATCGTTGGGCGTTATTAGCGATAGCGATTCTCTCGAGCGCGAGTGCTCTGCTTATTCAGTTTATGTTTTTTGTGCAAAAAGATGATGCTCATATTATCAATGTTGCGGGTAAGCAGCGGATGTTGTCACAAAAAATCGCTTGGCATAGTAATGCCTTGGTTACTGAGATTGGTAGCAATATTAAATTACACCGTGATGTATTAGCTAAAGCGAGCGCAGAGTTTAGATCAGGGCATGAATTTTTAGTGCAACAGCATTCTAATGGCGATTATTTATATTTAGACGACCAGTTAGTTGCTTATTATTTTTCATCACCAATTAACCTTGCGCAAACGTCGCTAGCGTATTTGGCTAAAGTGCAGCTACTGTTAAATGCTCCTAGTGCAAATACAGCAGAAGAGCGATTTACAGTTGCTGAGGTTGAACGCTTGCTCAAGGAGCTTGATGGTGCAGTCTCGCTATTTGAACAACAAGCAAAGTTCAAAACCCGAGTGCTGTCCAACTTAGAGCTGGCTTTTTGGCTATTAACTTTAGTGTTGCTATTCATTGAGCTGAAATTTATATTTCAGCCTATGGAGCTGCAAATTACCGCTGCGATTAATAAATACCAACAACAAAAGTTGCGAGCAGAGCAGATAAGCACTTATAAAGAGCGCTTTATCGCACGGGCAAGTCATGAATTTAGAACACCGCTACAAGGGCTGGTAGACTCGATTGAGCAACTTCAGCTATCAGAATCTCAGCAAGCATTGCAAAAACAAGCAAAATATTGTGCCAGCAGAATTGTAAGTATGCTGGATGAGTTATATGAACTACAGCAGTTTAATACTGGGCAATGGCAGTTAAAATTTATCAAGCGTAATTTAATAACCACGCTTGAGTCGGCTATTACACCTTTTCAGTTTGCCTGTGATAACAAACAGTTAAAGTTTGAAGTAAAACTCAGTTCTGAGTTAGATCGCTATACAGAGTTTGATCATTTACGATTGCAGCAAATCATTACCGAGCTACTTAGTAATGCCATTAAATTTACTAGCACTGGGCAGGTTTCAATATCCGTTAGTTACCAAGATGGTCATATTAAAATAGTGGTCGCTGATAGCGGCGTTGGCTTTGCTCAATGCTATCCATATTTAAATCATCATAGTATAGAACAGAGCAATGACTTTCAGGGCTTACAAACCGGTTTGGCACGTGTGCAACATATTGTCAGTGCTATGCAAGGCGGCGTTGAGTTTAAAGATGTCATACCGCATGGTGCACAGATTAAGATCCGTTTGCCATTATCTAAAGCTGCACTAATAACGAATCAAGGCAACTTACCCGCACAACTGCATTGCTTAATCGTAGAAGACAATTTATTAAACGCGACAATTTTATCGCGAATTTTAACCGAGCTTAATTACACGGTTGAAGTGGCTGAAAACGGTTTAATAGCAACACAAAAAATCGCGGAGAGTGAGTTTAATGTAATTTTTATGGATTTGAACATGCCGGTTATGGATGGCTTTCAAGCGATAGATATCATTCGCCAAGAATTAAATTCAACGGTTCCGATCATTGTGATCACCGCCAACACTGCGCCAAGTGATTTAGAGCGAACTTATGAACTTGGCTCTAATGTACATGTTTATAAACCATTTTCGGTTGCGGATATTAAAAAAGCCCTCATGAATGTATTTAACGAGGGCTGATAATTTTTAGTGGCTGATTTTTATATCACCTACACCGACTTTAACGTTAATGCGGTATTGGCCGTCACCGTTATATTTACTAGTTGAGGTGACCAGCTTACGGCTATGTTTAGCATCATTTTTCATGCCTGCTATTTTGGTGTCGCCAACACCGCTATCTAGGGTGATCGTTTGATAGTCAGCTAACGCGCTGCTGATCCTTACTGCGCCCACACCGACATCGATGCTGGCAGTATTAGCAAAATTATTTACTTCAATATCGCCCACACCTAGCTCTAAATCTATCGCCATGGTTGTTGGTATACTTACCAGCCAGCTTTGTTGCACATCGTCATTATCAATCGAGAGGCTCAGCTTATCGCTACTTTGTTGATGTTTTAAAGTGATATCTTCAAGTGCAACATCATCACTAAACCAATTATCATTTTTCGCTTTTAGCTCAATCGACACGGTTACTTGGTTACCTTGATGGGTGCTAAGTTCTAGGTTGCCAACGGGGACGTTGATCGCCAATGCCTGCTTGGCAGTGACATCAAAGGTCTGTTCAATTTTTTGCTCAGCATGAGCAGCTAAACTACTGGTTAATAGAATTACGGCTAAACTAGAGATACTAAGTGTATTCATTATTTTTACTCGTTGTTAATGGCTTTATAGATTAGACGTTAGCAGATTTAAAAAGGTTTAAACCGCGTGAATTTTATTCTATAGCCATGCTAATAAAAGTCATGTATTTTCAAACTAATTAATTTAAGAGCTAAAAAGGATCGCTGTGCAGTCAATTAAACTCAATAATGTGACGGCTAACCTTGGTACCAATGAACGCGAAAGTTTTCTCGTAAGTAATCTAACTTGGCAGGTTGAGAGCGCTCAGCATTGGGTGCTGCTTGGCGGTAACGGAGCAGGAAAATCAGCCATAACAGCAGTATTACTCGATCAAGCTAATATTGTCAGTGGTACACGAAGTTGTGATTTTAAGCGTACAGAAATAGTCTCTTCAGATCTGCAAAAGCAATTGATTACCGCTGAGTTATTAGCTGATCAAGACGACATCATCGATGGTAAAACCAGCCCTAAATTGGTGTCAGAGCTGATTTATCAGCAATCAGGCCCATATTTTGATCAACAGCTATGTCAGCAGTTAATTACAGGGTTTGCTTTTGAGGCATTGCTTAAGCAACGTTTGCGCGCACTCTCAACCGGGGAAACACGTAAACTAATGTTAATTAAAGCACTGAGTAATCGCCCCGAATTGATTGTGCTTGATGAACCGTTTGACGGTTTGGATGTGCAAAGCGTTGAGCTATTACGTAGCGTATTAATCGAACTAAGTGCCAGCATGACCATGATCTTTGTGGTTAATCGGTTAGATGAAATCCCCGTATTTATTACGCATTATGGTTATGTGAAAAATGGCGAATTACAACAGCAACTAGCAACACCTGACCTTAAGCAGCGCGATGATTTATTTAAATTATTACACCTACAACAAACTGATTTAACGATTCCTAGCAAAGACGTGGCACACAGTGCCCCAGAGTTTAATGAGCCTGAGTTAGTACGGTTGCAAAATGCCAGCGTCAGTTATAGCGGTAAGGTTATTTTTAACCACTTAAATTGGACAATCAAAGCACGACAGCATTGGCAGCTCAGTGGTCAAAACGGCTCCGGCAAAACCTGCCTGCTTAACTTAATCACTGGCGATAACCCGCAGTGTTATAACAATGATATTAAAGTGTTTGGCTATCAACGCGGCAGTGGTGAAAGTATTTGGCAAATTAAGCAGCATATTGGCTATATTTCGAATGCTTTGCATATGGAATATCGGGTTAGTATTTCTGCGCTCAATACCATAGTGTCAGGCTTTTACGACAGCATTGGCTTGTATCAAAAGCCAACTCAAATTCAGCTTGATATCGCCATACAATGGTTAGCATTATTAGGTTTGAGTGAGTTAAAAAACACGCCATTTACACAACTGTCTTTTGGTGACCAACGCATGCTATTGATTGCCCGCGCTATGGTAAAACACCCCACATTACTGATTTTAGACGAGCCATGTTTGGGGCTTGATGAAGCCAATCGGCAGCGTGTTTTACTGTTAATCGAAAAAATATGCGCTGCCGGCAGTAGCACAGTGATTTATGTCAATCATCACGCTAAGGATAAAATTACCGGGATAGAGCACTATTTAGATATGGCTGATTTTAGGTAAGGAAAAGGTTCTAGGTTTTAGGTACTAGGTGCTAGGAAAAACCAGAGCAGCTCGGCGTTAAATTTATCGCCGTAGGTTGGGTTGAGAGCAACGAAACCAACGATAAAAAGTTAAAGCAGTAAGTTACCAATAAACACTAAAAAGCCAAAGTTTAGCGCTATATATGAGGAGTGTTCGTAACTTTGCAGATAACATTATTAACCGCCGTTGTTCCGAAAAATAACAGTAAGTGCTTTTGATTATTTACAAAGTTTACTATTAGTGGAAATATAAAATTGTGTGAAATAGTCGTTTTGGAGGGGATAAACCACTAAAATGGGACAGAATAAGATGTTATGAGTATTTAGCTAAGGGCTTTGAATATGTTAGATATATCAAAAAGAGTAAAACTCATTAACTCACTTCTAGAACAGAACACAGAGCAAAGCCTTACATATGCTGCTTTGGAGTGTAGGCTAACCTTAGAATACTTATGTTATGAGAGGTTTAAACTCTACTTTTCATATTTATCAGAAAATGACTTAAAAAACTGGCAGCCCAAACACATCATCAAACAAATTTCAGATGAAGTTGACAATAATGTTTCGAGGGAGTTTTCAATTTCAATATCAGATGAAAAAATAGGCGGAAGGTCACCAGAAACGAAAGAAGAATTTGAGTCAATAAAGTACACTCCCTTAGGTACTCAATCTGAACTTAAATTTAATAAACTGCATCAGTTATGGAATGGTGTTTCTAACGTTGCTTTACATATTCCAGTGCCAAGCATATTGTCTGATAACATTAGTATTTATGGGAATAAAGATAAAATCAGGAAGAAAGTTTTGGAAGTAGTTTCATTTCTATTAGGAATGAAGGGCAATCTCTTGATGGGTGGTTCTTTCGGAGAAGAGTATAGCTTTAATTGCTTTTCTTGTGGCACTAAAATAAAACGACCAGTTAAAAACTTGCAGAATAAAACAGCTTTAAGCTGCATAAATCCAAAATGTATAGAAAGCTACTTCGTGAAAAAAGATAAAAATGATAAATTTGAATTAATTAGAAGCATCTTCAAATTTTCATGTATAGGTTGCAATGAAGACCTAGTGGTACCAATGAGAGTATTTTATGATTTACATTTCAATCAAACTCTCAATATTCGTTGTGGTAAGTGCGATTCTTTGTCAGGGGTTATTATGAGACCTTTGATGAAACCTACCTAAATAGAAGAAGGTATTTATTTGAAATTAGCACTTTTTATAAATTAAGTACTAAGATTTTAGTTTTGTTAACAAGCTAACTTTCAGGTGACTACAACAAAAGAAGAATAGTAGAGAAAACTGACACCCATCTTTTAATTTGCATTGCTCTTACGATGTTAGCGCAATATTTCTTTAAAGCGCTGCGTCTCTTTTCCTCGTTGTGAATAATTCACTAATTTTTTTTGCACAAAGAGTAATGAATGAGCAGTAAATGAGGGGAGCAAAATAGCAACTCGGTTATGGTTGAACCACCAAGAACAATAAATTAAAAATGAGTGATTCTACAGGCTCGTTATATTTTTCAGAGCGCGCGGTTAACATCCATACTTTTGTGTATTATTCTCACGATTAAAATTTGCTTTGCTTTATGTTCTTTATAATAAATTACGTGACTACCTTGAGGCTGTTTTCGATAACCCTCTCTTGTGTAATCGCAATTAACCCCCAACATAGGTTCGTCGGCTAGTTGCTGGAAAGTACTATCTAACAGTTTTAAATAGTCATTTCTTTGCGCAGTCCCCCAAGTTAACTGAGTATATTTGGCTATTTTTATTAAATCGCTTTTGGCTTTTCCTGATAATTCGAATTTCGACATTAGTGGTTATCTTTATCCAGCTCTGAAATCAAAGAATCATACGAGTAATCAGCAACGCCACTGTTTTCACCTTCAATTAGCATATTGCGTAAATTCATTGTCTTTATTTCCTGATCTTCTAGGGCTCTTAAGCCAGCACGTATTACTTCACTTGCTGAACCATAACGACCTGAGTTAAGTTGCTGATTTATAAAATTATCGAAATGATCGCCTAATGTTACGCTTGTATTCTTAGCCATGATGTAAAACCTTTTAAATACCAATATATATTGGATTATGGTATGAAAAATATATCAAGGCAATTAAACGAGCAAAAAACAGTTTGCTTTTTCTTGGACCTCGCCAGTTTTAGGCAGCTGCTTAGCAAAGCGCTAGTTTTGGGGGGCGTGTGAATAATCGAGTTTTTACTGGAGGCCAAGGATCAGGTAAAACATCAGTTATAGAAGGAAAACAGAAAACTGACGCCCATCTTATAATTTGAGTGTCCTTACATTATTAGCGTTATATATTCCTTTAAAGCGCAGCGTCTCTTACCCTCGTTGTGAATAATTCAATTAAAGATCTTTTTTCATGGTGCAGTCGGGAGGCCAGCATCGCAGGAAGGGTATTGTGAGTATTTACATAGAAAGCGACGAGCAAACGTGAGTAATTGCTAAAAACCCTTAGCCTAGTATTTAACTTCGTATAAACCCCCAGTCAGTAATTCGCAAGCTGCTAACTTGCAGTCATTCACATGTATTAAATTTAGGTTTTACAGCCCATTGACAGTTTTTTCTGTAAGTAGAATAGATATTGTTGAAAAGTAAATAGAGCAAATTAGTCAGCTTTCTGGTTGTTGTCCTAAATGAGAATATTAAGATGGGTATCACTTTATTCTCGATAAAATTAATCTAGGATTTTTCTATTTAACTCTAAAGGTAGGTTTTTTCTAAGATTAATACCATTCACTATTTCATTGTTATGGCTTAGTTATACCAATTCGAATAACAAAGGATGTACCAATGAAACTCAATCACTACTTACTTACATTTTGCTGTGCTATTGGCAGCGCTCATCTTCATGCTGACGAATTTGCTAACGCTGGTGGCCATGCAACAACGAAACCGATAGAGCCGATTATGGCCACTATTCCTGCTGGCAGTTTTGCTATGGGATCTACCAAAAAAGAAAGTACCCAGCCTGTTACTAACGTCAATGTTAAAGAATTTAGTCTGGGTAAATATGAAGTCACCGTAAGTGAATTTCGTCGTTTTATTGCGGCAACAAATTATGCTGCACCAAAAGAATGCCGACATGAAATGAACGGGTGGTTCTTACAGTATTCAAAAGGCAACTGGGAAACTAATGCCTTAAATACCAGCGAATTTCAGCCCGTTGTTTGTATCAATTGGCAAGCGGCACAGGCTTATACAAAATGGTTAGCGAAGGAGACCGGTAAGCCTTATCGATTACCAACCGAGGCTGAGTGGGAATATGCCGCTAGAGCTGGCACTAAAACCGATTATTATTTTGGTGACGATCCTGATAATACACAAGTGTGTAACTATGCCAATGTTGGCGATTTATACGGTGAAAGTATCTTGCAGCGCGACAGTAATACTAGCTATTACAACTGGAGTGGCGATATTGCCCATTGTAATGATCACTCAGCTTACGCCAGCATTGTTGGTATGTATGAGCCTAATGCTTTTGGTTTGTTTGATGTATTAAGTAATGTACAAGAATTCTTAGCTGATTGTTATGTGCGAGGCTATAAGCATATCGCTAATGATGGTTCAGCTTACGTAAGTGACGAGTGTGAGCTGCGTGCTGCTCGAGGTGGTAGTTGGCATTGGAGTCATAGTCCGCTATTTAGTCGAGGCGCTATTCCAGAAGATTTTGCTGGCGGCGTTGATGGCTTTAGACTCGCACTTGATGGAGCCGCCCCCAAACTAGCTAAAAGCAGTCAAAAATTTCAACGTGAGTTAATTTTTGCTCAACAACAAGAGCAAAAGCGCCGAGATAATCAGCCTGCTATTCCAGCCCAAGTGACTAATGTTGTATTAACGCAAACAGACGATTCGGTAACGCTAACGTGGGATAAAAGTGAGGACAGTGATGTCGATAGCTATCGTGTTTATCGCAATTTACTTTCTGGTGGTATGTTTAAGTTACTTGCAAGCAACCTGACTCAAACAACGTTTACAGATAAAAATATTGGGCAACATAAATATGACTATACCGTGGTGGCTGTTAAACAGCATCTGCAAAGTCACTACAGTAAGCCGATAACCATTGAACCAGGTTGGATAAGTGTTCCCGGTAAAGTAGAAGCTGAATGGACAGTCGAATTTAGTGATAGTGTAATTTCTTTTAGCTCTGATGGTGAGCGCTTTGGTAGCGTCTTAACGGGGCCAGATGCTATAGGTAAAAACGCTGTTATTACTTATCAGCTTAATGTCGCCAAAGCAGGGTTTTACCAACTTGAATATCGTGTTGCAGCCGAACGAGATACCAAAGGATTTGACGTCTATAGTAATGAAAAAAAATTGGCTGAAAACCCAGTACTTAAAACCGGCGGTTACGATAAATGGCAAATTCAGCAAGGCTCTCTGGTTAAGTTGAAACAAGGTAAGAATACACTAACCCTAAAATCTCGCGACAATAATTGGAAACTGAATTGGTTATCCTTGAAAGCGAGTTAATACCTAGTTAGAAAAAGCAAAAACTACTTGGGTAGCTTTTTAGCGTGGCTCTTGAAATATGCTTGCTACCCTTACTAGCTCGATAAAAAAGAGCAAAAAAATTTTTAAATAGCGTTTTTAAAGATTAAGCGTAAGTAATTTATCTTTATTATAACGTCGCCAATTCTCACCCGCATGCTCAGTAATATATTGAGAATAGAAGTCGTAATTTTCAGAGTCATTGTTATCACTACATAATAACAACGCAACATCCAAACTCAGGTTTCTGTCACCAGAAAGTTGCGCTTGTTCAAAGGTGCGTTTTGCTAAGCGATTAAAGTCCTTTGTTTGTTTACTGGCTTGGGCAAATAAAGTTTTTAGATAAGAGTTTTGTGGACTATCAATAGATGTAGTCGTTACAGATAAATTATCAATCAATGCCTTGGCTTCCGCCAAGCGATTTTCATCAAGGTAATATTGTAGCAAACTCTTGCGGCTACTTTGCGCAACCCAGTGGTCAGGCGTTAATTTGGTAAAGTCGAGTACTTGTTTAAAATGAGGTTCTTTGTCTGCTGGTGTTTGGGCAAAAATAGCATAATGAAAGGGGATTTTAGCAAAGTGATATGGTGGCAAGTTATACGCTTTCATTTTACGTTCAGCTTGTTGTAAATAAAGGTATTGGTCTGTTGCTTGCTTATTTTTATAAGCTAAAACTGAAAGGTAAGTGAGAGCATCTAATTCACGCAGTATATCGTTAACCTGCAGTGATAATTGCGCGGATTTGAGCAAACTTGCTTTCACCGCATTGTAGTTTTTATTTTGGTGATCTAACCAAGATTGAGCAAACCAGGCATCTGCTAGGCGCTTAGCATCATTAATCTTTTTGAATTGAGAAATTGCGCTGGCGAGTTTTTCTGAACTGAGCTCAAACAATTCTTTTCTTGTTAAAATTTCACTTTGTAGTAATAGGGCGTTACCTAATTGTTGTGTGTTTTGTGCTTCAATAGCAAAATTAGCAAGTTTATCAGCCATTACCATGGCTTTTTCAAACTCTTCCATTTGAATATAAAGCATCGCCAACTTGCCTAAGTTAATAAAGTCGTTAGGTTTGCTTTTATGGGCGATAGATAACTTAGCCAGCCTTATTTCAAGTGACTGTGGTGACATTAATAAGTCATAAATGTAATCTTGTGATAAGTGCTGTATTAGCTTGCTTATCACTGCTTGATTGGAAGAACCTGTTAATTGTCCGCGCCAGTCCGTAATAGGACCTTTCAAGATAAAATCTAGATAGGTGAGTGAATTATAGGTACGTACGTTGGCGGTTAGTATCAGTGGATGCTTATCAGCAAGCTTTGGATATTCACTCTCAATCGATGTTTCAAAGTGCAAAGGGCTTAGTTGGGGTAGTTCTGTAAAATCAAAAAATTCATCATCAGCGAGCTTTATAGTGTTGTTACTAAGGCTTTGAGTAAAAGGTATATAAGCAATGCCAATTGCAGCAGGTGCGGCGACTTTATCAGAACTATGTGGGAATAGGATTAAGATTGCTGTGGCGAAAACAACCAGTAAACTTGTGAGCAAAGCATAAAATCCCATAGGCTTTTTTTCTGCAGGGCCAACTTTAAATATATCGCTTGAGTTTATGTCAGACGTTGCGTTAGCACCGATTTTTTGTGTCAATGGCATAGTTGCTATTGGCTTAGCTTTAATTGTAGTAGTCGTAATGTTTACAGATCGAGGCTCAGTTATTACTGCTGTTTGTATTTGGCTTGTATTCAATTGCCATTGATAACCACGCTTAGGGAAAGTTTTAATCGCGCTATTACCAAAAACAGCTCTTAGATGGCTAATATTTTGAAATACAGCCTGTTCAGACACCACTTTATCGTGCCAAACCTTAGTTAAAATAGCATCTTTACTAAAAACTTGTGTGGAATCAGAAAGCAGTAACGCCAATAGCTTAGCTTCATTAGGACGAATATCAATATCGTCGCCATTTTTGCTGAGTATTAAGTTGTTACTGTCGAATTCAAAATCTAAAAAAGTATATCGCATTATTTAAAGTATTTAGTTTGCTGCTACTATAATCCAACATCATCTTAACCGACCTAATGTTTAAAGGGGAGTATTTATCAATAGCGTGATGACAAGATTAACAGTTACATCATCATCAGCCTCAACTTATCTATGTATTCAAATAAAAGCCTTACCCATTTTGAATAAGTGCATGATTTCGACATGTTGAATTCAGAAATGAAAAAAACGTTCCTACATTTATCAACCAAATAGTAAGGTCAGATATCAGCTACACAACCTTAGCAGAAAGACCTGTCTATCTGCTAAGGAAGTTATATTTACTAATACTTAACAAGTAGCAAAAATAAATTGAGTATCTCTCTATTTATAAGCGAGTTACGCTAAATCCCTGATCTTGAAATTGCTTTAACAAACCGTGTTGT
This sequence comes from Pseudoalteromonas sp. SR41-8, assembly GCF_014163915.1. Taxonomy (NCBI): domain Bacteria; kingdom Pseudomonadati; phylum Pseudomonadota; class Gammaproteobacteria; order Alteromonadales; family Pseudoalteromonadaceae; genus Pseudoalteromonas; species Pseudoalteromonas sp. SR41-8. The sequence continues at coordinate 55,000 of NZ_JACJEE010000019.1, read as the reverse complement.
TCTGGCAAATGCAGGGCGCCTACGGCGATAAATAGTTTTTCTTTACCGATGCGAGGCGTGAGCTCTCTAACCCAATTATTGTTACGTTCAATCAGCATTACTTGTTCGCTGATCTCACCGTAGTTGCTGTCGTCAAAGCTTTCATTGTAATACTTAGTTAAGGTCGCCATATCACCATTTTTCCATGCATTAACTAAGCTAATAAAGTAGGTTTCAACGTCGGCAAGCTGTTCAAACGTTTCTTCAATCATTTCGTTACTTAACAACGATAGATTATTAAACATCTCCATTTGATATTCGAGAGTTTCTAATTCGCCAACTGGTATATTGTTGGTTTTTGTATAGGCAAGTACTTGCTTATCAATGCCATATTGATCGGAAAAACCAATATTTTGAAATTCGATTTGCAACATAGTAACCATTACGGCCCATGGCGCCATATTGTTAAACATCGCAATATCAATTGATTTGTTGCTGAAGTATTGGTCAAGCTTCTTATAGTTTTGTTCCGAAAGCTCAGTTTGCAGTGTTTTGCCATTTTTTAGCATCATAAAAGGCATTGAGCGGCGCTGCATTTCCATCGGGCTAATTGCACTAACATTGACTTCAACAATTACTTTATCACTGGCATCAAGCGCGTCGGTTACTTTTTTAGGTAGTCCTTTCATGGTGGCATCACCGACATGCACAGTGCCAAACAAATATGATTTAACACCATTTTTTTCTAATTGCCACAACCCAGGTTCACTGTGGCTAGCAAAACTAATACACAGTAAAAGGGATAAAATAAAGTAACTGCTAATACGCTGAGTGAGGTTCATAATTGTCCTTATTGGTTGGGTATATATCCATATTAAACCAATACGCTTAATTGGGTAACGTTAAAATTAATGCTAAGCGAGAGTTTGGCTTGTTTTTTGCGCTGATGGTAAAGTTATTGAGATTACATAAACTGTTCACTATCGCTAGTCCCAAGCCGTGGCGTTGGTTATTCGTTCGTGAGCTATCAAGCTGGTAAAGGGGGGCAAAAATAGCCTCTAGTTGTTGTTCACTTAAAGGCTTAGCTAAAGCGTTACATAGCGTGATTTTGGTGTGATATTCAGTTTGTTCGACCTGTAAGTTGATAGGTTGGGTGCTAAGCCCATAAAACAATGCGTTATCGAGCAAGTTAGATAAAATGGTATGCAGGCAAAATCGATCAGCGGTGATCATCAGCTCAGTTGCAACATTTAGCAGTAAGCGCTGCTTAATATCGGCATGTTTAAACTGCAGTTCATTGCTTAATTGCGTAATAAAGTCACTTAAATTAACGCTTTCTAAATTGAGCTCTACAGCGCTACTACCAGCGCGCTGTAATAGCAGCAAGTTATTGACGATGGTTTTCATACGCTGAGATATAGCCAATATATCGCTGGTATATGTGGCGCTAATACGCTCATCATCAGGGTAGCGCAGTGCCACTTCTGACAAGCTGATCAGCTCAGAAATTGGCGTTTTCAATTCATGGGCGATGTCGCTGGTTAGGCGTTTTTCATTTTGATAGAGCTGTTGATTGGTGGTAATAAATTTATTCAGCTCATTACGAATAGGTTCAATTTCCTCTACCTGAAAGTCACTTTTGATAGTTTGTGAGGCGCCAGTGATATCGAGTAATTTTATTTGTTCATTTAAGTTGTTCAGTGGAAAGAGGCCACGATTAACGATTCGAGTGACTAAATAACGTACTCCAAAAACTGCGATAATGCAGGTCAGAATAAAAACCACATCAATAATCAGCAATACTTTATTTAATGATGAAATAGGGGCTGCGATAGTTAAAACCATGGTCTTAAAATGACCGCTGCCGCGTGCTGCTTCGTCTTCTTGCTGGGCAATGAAGTGGCTGATCATGGCGCGACCCTCTTCACCGTTAGGCAAAGTGTAATCAATAATTTTAAATTCGTTAATGGGGATAGCGAAATTGGGTAAATCAATATTTTGATATAGTTGCAATGAATCTGATTTTTCAAACGTCTGTTGTTCGTGCCATAGCTGATAAAATTCGCTGGCATTAGCCTGCTCATATTCAGACATAAATTCGCCAGCAAAATCAAACTCTAGTTTGCCATTATGATCTTTTACTAAGGTTTTTAAATAATTAGATTTATTAGATAACGATTGATGAAATTGGTTTTCAACCCAAGAATCAACGCTCAAATCGACAGTTAAAAAAATAGTAACCAGAATAATCGACAGTACGGCACTAATATTATTGACGAGTTTACGCTTGATAGAGTGACGTTTAGTTTTTGGCAACTCAGTTTTGAGAAGCAACATAACCAAATCCACGTTTATTCTTAATTGGTAGTTCGCCGCCTAGTAGTCGTACTTTTTTGCGGATCGCTGAAATATGTGCTTCTAGGGCATTTTTTGACAGCATATCAAATTGGCCGACCACGGCTTCGCTGATCATCTCAAGGCCTAATACCCGTTCTTTGGCACTAAATAAGCACTCAATGATTTTATATTCGTTGCGAGTAAGGTTTATGGGTTGCTGCTGATAATGCAGTGTTTTTAAGCTCAAATCTAACACGCATTCACCTACACAGAGTGTGTTTTGCTGGTTTTGTAATTGGCCTCGCCGAGACAACGCCAGTACTCTGGCATGTAATTCTTCAAACGAAAACGGTTTCGTTAGATAATCATCAGCACCTTTCATTAAGCCGTTTATTTTGTCTTGTGCTTCAGAGCGAGCGGATAGAATTAATACCCGAGCTTGACTCGAGCTGCTACGCAGTGCTTTGAGAATACTCATGCCATCAACACTTGGTAGCATTAAGTCGAGAATGATTAAATCATAGTCGCCACACAGTGCCATACTTAAACCTTGTGAACCATCACCGGTACCGTCCACGGTAAAACCGAGATTATTAAGGCCTACGTCTAGGCTGCGCCTAAGCGGTTCAGAATCTTCGATTACGAGTATTTTCATGATCTTAACTTAATTAAATAACACGGTTTGCCTTGCTGCTTTAGCAAGGCATCAGTGCGTTAATGATACCAACCATTTTGATAGGCTAAGTTACCTAAATTGGCATGTGCCAGTGCTTTTTTCACCAATTGTGGATCGTTGCTGGTGGGCACTAATTTATCTTGTGTGTATATATAAGTGGTTGCTGGTTTTTGTGGTTGTAAAATTACGACCTTATTACCTTGACCACTATTACCGGTTATGTAGGCAAAGTTTTTATCGTATTGCATCATTGCGCGTTGTTTGTTATCAGCGATTGGCTGCGCAAGATCGCGACCTATCATCGGATGTTCACCACTGGCTCCAATTAAGGATAATAATGTTGTCGGAATATCAAGTTGGCTGGCAAGCTGATGGTCACGCTTGGCATTGATACCCTTGCCAAAAATAACCGCAGGAATACGAAAGTGCTCAATCGGCACTAAACTTGCGCCCGATACGCGCGAATCATGATCGGCAATCACTATAAAGACGGTATCGTCCCAGTAACTTGATTGCTTTGCTTTTTCGATAAAGGTGCCTAATGCATAATCGGCATATTTTGCCGCATTATTGCGAGTTTGTTTTTGCTTATCGTATAAGGTGATTTTATTATCTGGAAACTCATAAGGGCTGTGATTAGAGCTGGAAAATACCAAGCTAAAAAAAGGTTTACCTTGTTGTTGTAACTTAGTCAGTTCAATATCCGCTTGGTTAAAGAGATCTTCATCAGAGGCGCCCCATGAGCCATTAAAATCAATATTGGCAAAGTCATTACTATCTACAATGTGTTGAAAGCCATTACCCAAAAAGAAGCTTTGCATATTATCAAAGTGACTTTCACCACCGTAAATAAATTGGGTGTGGTAATTTTGTTTACTTAAAAAGTCAGCAATGGTAAAAAAATCACGTTGCGATTTATCAAGCTTTACTACTGCGCGAGAAGGCGTCGGGGTAAAGCCAGTGATAACAGCTTCTATACCACGTACTGAGCGTGTGCCTGTGGCGTATAAATTATCAAACCCCCAACCTTGCTGATAGAGCTTGTCTATATTAGGAGTTAAAGGTAAACCGCCTAAAGTACCTACATAGCGAGCACCTAAACTTTCTTGTAAAATGATGACTAGATTTTTGGGTTTCCCTTGATACGCCGCTTGATGAAAGGTTTTGGTTGGAGCGCTGGCATCGTTAAAAACAGCTTGTTCATTTTGCATACTCGCGCGCACTAAGGCTAATAATTCCTCTTCTGGTATTGCACCATAAAAGTCTTGGCTTGATTTTTCGTTACCGAGTTGTTTAATTGCAAAGGCTACGCTATACAATGAGTTAAGGCTAAGATCATTAAGTAAATGATCGGTTGAAAATGCCACCATTGCAGGGTTTAACGGTCGATGACCTAGTGAGTTACGTGCACCTAGAACGGTTAAGCACAGTAGGCTAATCACCAATAAGGAGTGTTTTATGATTGGCAACTGACAGTGGCTACGCCATTGGCTGGTAAAAACTTTTGTAGCCAGTTTAACTCCGACGATCAAGAATAGTAAAGTGGCGAATACTTCTATTTTATACCCTGCAAAAATCATTCGAGAGACTTCTTTTGGGTATATTAAGTATTCAATAAATAAGCGGTTTGGACGTAAGTCATATTCATTAATAAAGGTCGGAGTGATTACTTCAAAGAAGATCAACAGAGCAGCCATTAGCAGTAAATAGTATTTAATAATGCCACGGATAAGGTGCTGTTTAGAGATTAATGTGCTGATAATAATCAACAACAATGCCGGCATTAAAATATAGCTTAAGGTAGCCGTATCAACGCGCAAGCCGCCAATAAAAATATTTAGCCAAGCATGAGAGCTAAATACTCGCTCACCTTGCCATACACTTAAGCTAAAACGAGCCAGGGTTAACATAGTTAGCGATAAGCTAAAAAATGTTAGCAATACCCAGTATGGACCGAGTTTATTTTTTAGTTGCGCAACACTAAATCTATCAGTTATGCCCATAAAATAGCCCACCAAATAAGTGTGCTTATTAGCATCGCTATAAATACACTGGCAGAGGCAATATCTTTAGCCAGCCCAGAGAGTTCATGATGTTCTGTACCAATACGATCAACTACTACTTCAATCGCAGTATTGACTAATTCAGCGAACAGTACAAACAGCAAGCTGGCAATTAAAATAAGTTTATCGCTGGTGGGAATATTCGCCAGCCATGCAAACACTCCAAGTAATAAAAATAGCGCGAGTTCTTGCTGAAATGCAGCTTCAAATCGCGTCATCCATTTTAAGCCATTAAAAGTATGGCGTAAGGTAAATAAAAGGCGTAGTAGTCCTTGACGTTTGAGTACCGTTTTCGAATTATTCATTATTGTTCTTCACTTTGTTATTGATTGTTTTACAGTTACTTACTAAATCTAAAGGTAGTTCATAAGTTTTACTTTTGATGCCTATTAGACTTATTAATGTATGAAAAATATTGTCGTGAGAAGCTGCTTGTTGTTGATCAACACTCTTCAAGCAACTTTCTGTAATGCGTTGATTACCTTTGGCAGCCCATATATACATTGGGACATGTGTTTGGCCACTAGGAGCAAAACTATAGGGAAAGCCATGTAAGTAGGCGCCGTTTTCGCCGAGCGACTCACCGTGATCTGAAATATATACAAAGGTTTTATCAATATTGTCAGGTAAGTTATTCAGTTCGGTTAACATTAATGAGTTTACGTAGTCGCTATACGCTATGGTGTTGTCATAAGTATTAACTAACTGCTCAGTGCTACAGTTTTGTATATCACTGCGGTCGCAGGTTGGTGTAAATTGCTTAAATTGATCTGGGTAGCGTTGAAAGTAAGTGGGTCCATGAGAGCCCATCATATGCAATACAATGACCGTATTGGCTTGGCTTAGATTAGCTAGTTTACGTTTAAGTGGTGCTAGTAACGCTTCGTCATAGCAATGCTGTTGTTCACAAAGTGCAGAGTTATCTACCTTGATGGTAATGTTAGTAACGCGATTACAGACATTTTTACAGCCACTGTTATTATCAATCCACAACACATCAGCGCCAGCGCTTTGGGCTATGTCGAGAATGTTTTGCTGGTTATCAGCTTCGTTACGTGAGAACTCAGCTTGGCTTTGTCGTGAGAACATACAAGGAACAGATACTGCTGTTGCGGTTCCACAGGACACTACATTGTTCAGGTACGTTACTTTGAAAGGTCGAGTGAAGCGGTTGGTGTCGCGTGTATAACCTTGGTAAGCAAAATTTTCAGCACGTGCTGTTTCACCGACTACGATAACGGTTACTTGCGTGTGTTGTGATGCACTTAATACTGGCGTTGGGTCTAAAATTTGAAATGGTTCGTCAGAGACCAGCCATTGATCGCGAATATATTTATAGCCACTGCTTAAGTATTGAAATGGAATTAACTCTTTTTTTAATAATTGATTATTACGTCCGGTGGCGGCGTAGTCAGCATAAAAGCTCAACACAATTACGGCGATTAGAGCAAAGCAGCTAAGTACGAGTTTACTGCGACTTACCAGCTCTTTGGTTAGCGGACTAAAACGAATATTGGTTTTAATTAAAACCAATAGCGGCACTAAGGCAAATAAACAAAAGAACATGATAAATTGCAAGTTCAGATAGCTTGCCGCTTCATGACCGTCAGTTTCAAAGGTGTTTTGAATCATCGAATAGTCAAATACCACTCCATAATTTAAAGTGCCGTAAAGAGCGGCACATGAGCTTAACAATAATATGTAATTAATTGGTTTGAGTAGCCAGCGGCTAGATAATAATGAAAAGAAAATAATTAGTAAGCAAAGTAACAGTAACGGTACTGAGAGTAAAAATAACCATGAAAAAGAGGGCAGTGTGGTGATTGCGTTGAATGCACCATGCATAAAAGGAATATTGATTATTAAGCAGTAATAACATGCCAATGCAATAATAAAAGTATTGGCGCTACAGGTAATGTAGAAGCGCTTTTTAAAACCTGAACTGAAAAATTGGCCTACCAACATAAATTGAGAACTCAATAATAATAATTTAATACCTGCATAGTAGAGTCCAAGACTTAAGAAACACTTAAGGATAGCTAGTCATTTCCTGAATTAGATGATTTAAAAGGAATGATTTATTGTGATTTCGTCAAAAATTAATCAAACCAGTAATTGGTTATAACGAGGTATGAAATATCAATAGTTCCATATATGAGGTAAATTAATCTATATAGGCTTTCATATTGAATTTTTATGCCTTTAAAGTCAGGTGGCGAGCGGTTTTTTAGATTGATTTTAAGGTTGACTTAGCTCTCCCATCGCGGTACTAATATAAAAAGACAGCGGGGGAGTTTATATTCCTTCGTAAACTAACAAATTTTGGTATTTATTACATGCTTACAAACGCACTAAACCTAGTCCTAATTAACGTCGTGGTGATTATTATTACCGCGGGGGCTACTTAGTGCTTTAAAAATACGTAAAGCATTATAAAAGCCCCCCGCACTTAACCAGTCGGGGGGCTTTTTAGTTTCAGGGTTTAGCAATAGTTAAGTATAGATATGTCACTGAGGAATGAGGATTATTTAATGACAGGCGCAGAGTTAACAATTGATTTATTAGCCAAACACGGCGTAAAAGAAGTATTTGGTTACCCTGGTGGGGCAATCATGCCAATTTACGATGCGCTGTATGGTGCGCCAATTAAGCATTATCTCACTCGTCATGAGCAAGGTGCAGGTTTTGCGGCGGTTGGTTTTGCTCGTAGCACGGGTAAACTTGGGGTGTGTTTTGCGACCTCAGGCCCTGGGGCTACTAACTTAATCACCGCGCTTGCTGATGCGATGATGGATTCAGTGCCATTACTTGCGATCACAGGCCAAGTACCAACTGCTGCCATAGGCTCTGATGCGTTTCAAGAGGTTGATGTATTAGGTATGTCATTATCCTGCACTAAGCACAGTTATATGGTTGAACGTCCTGAAGATTTAGCCGAAATACTGCAAGAAGCCATGCATTTAGCGCAATCAGGTCGTCCAGGCCCTGTGTTAGTAGATATACCAAAAGATATTCAAATGGCGCAAGTGCCTTTTCATCCTTGGCTTGCGGCTGATGATTACTTACCGGTGTTAGATTTAAAGCAAGTGGCTATTGCTAACCAACTATTAAGCGAAGCCAAGCGGCCTGTTGCCTATGTTGGCGGCGGTGTACAGGCGGCTGATGCGCAAGTACAGCTAATGCAATTTTTAGAAAAAACCCAAATGCCTGCGGTTTCAACGCTAAAAGCATTGGGCAGTGTATTACCTGATTACGAATATAACTTAGGTATGTTGGGCATGCATGGCGGCCAAGCTGCAAATTTAGCGGTACAAGAGTGTGATGTCCTCGTATGTATCGGTGCGCGCTTTGATGATCGTGTAACAGGTAATTTAGGCAAGTTTGCGGCTAAAGCAAAAGTGATCCATTTAGATATAGATGCTGCTGAAATTGGTAAGCGTAAACCAGCTAAAGCATCGTTAGTTGCTGATTTAAAAACCTCATTGCCGCAATTAGAGTGCTTTGTAACTGAACAAGCATGGCGTGATCATGCCAAAGAGATGATGATTGAACATGCATGGCGCTATGACTATCCGGGCGAAAAAGTATATGCCCCGTATTTATTAAGCCAACTAAGCCAGCGGATGCCAAGTACAGGCGTTGTGTGTTGTGATGTAGGCCAGCACCAAATGTGGGTGGCACAACATATGAAGTTTAGTCATCCAAGCAACCACTTAAGTAGTGGTGGTGCAGGCACTATGGGCTTTGGTTTACCTGCGGCCATTGGTGCGCAAGTAGCTCGACCAAATGATTTTGTGATCACTGTTTCTGGTGATGGTTCAATCATGATGAACATTCAAGAGTTAGCCACTATTCGTCGTAACAATTTACCGGTAAAAATATTAATTTTGGATAACCAACGTTTAGGTATGGTTCGTCAATGGCAAGAGTTATTTTTTGAAGGGCGTTATTCTGAAACTGATTTATCAGACAACCCTGATTTTGTGCAATTGGCTGCCGTATTTGGTATTGCTGGGCAAACGATCACCCACGCTAACCAAGTTGATGATGCAATTACAGCATTAGTAAATAGTAAAGGTCCTTATATAGTACATGCCTGTATCGACGATAAAGAAAATGTTTGGCCGCTAGTACCGCCAGGTGCCGCGAATGACGAAATGATGACGGAGAGTGGAAAATGAAACACAGTTTAACAGTCGCTTTAAAAAATCAAAGTATCGCCGTTGAGCGCTTTTTGCGTGTAGTTCGTCATCGTGGTTTTGATTTAACCCATTTTCAATTGAATATGGATGATGGTCAGTATTATGTGGCTATGACGGTCGACAGTGATAAGCCAATTCACTTATTAACCACGCAGCTCAATAAGCTGGTGGACGTTAAGCAAGTAACACTAGAAAATTTACAACAGCAAGCAATGTAGTTTGCTGTGAAAACTAAATCAACAGGGCTATTGGGTCTTTCCCTCTAGCAATAAAAATTTAAGAATGAGGATGTCAGTTACATATTAAAAGTAACTGCAAACACTGAGGTAACTATGGCTAAATTAAGAAGTGCAACAACAACTGAAGGTCGAAAGCGCGCAGGTGCTCGTGCATTATGGCGTGCAACAGGAATGACAGATAGCGATTTTGGCAAACCGATTATTGCGGTTGTAAACTCATTCACGCAATTTGTACCGGGTCATGTGCACCTTAACCAACTCAGTGAGCTTATGGCAGAAACCATTACTCAAGCGGGTGGTGTGCCAAAAGAATTTAATACTATCGCCATTGATGATGGTATTGCCATGGGCCACGGCGGTATGTTGTATTCATTACCATCGCGCGACTTAATTGCTGACTCAGTTGAATACATGGTAAATGGTCACTGCGCCGATGCAATGATATGTATTTCTAACTGCGACAAAATCACCCCAGGAATGATGCTGGCGGCACTTCGTTTAGATATTCCAGTAATCTTTGTGTCTGGTGGCCCAATGGAAGCAGGTAAAACTAAGCTTGCCAATATTGATATCAAACTAGATTTAGTTGATGCCATGGTAAAAGGTGCTGATGAATCAGTAAGTGATGCTGACTCAGAGCAAGTAGAGCGCTCAGCATGTCCTACGTGTGGCTCGTGTTCGGGCATGTTTACCGCCAACTCAATGAACTGTTTACTCGAAGCAATTGGCCTCGCACTACCAGGTAACGGCACTACACTTGCGACTCATAAAGATCGTAAACAACTGTATGTTGAAGCCGGTGCACGAATTGTTGATTTATGCCGTGAGTATTACCAAAAAGATAATAAAGATGTACTACCGCGCGCCATTGCTAATAAAACCGCGTTTATGAATGCCATGGTGGTTGATATTGCTATGGGTGGCTCGTCAAATACCGTATTGCATTTACTTGCAGCTGCGCAAGAAGCCGGGGTTGATTTTGATATGTCGCACATTGATGCGTTATCTCGTAAAACACCTTTCTTATGTAAAGTAGCGCCTGCAACCGCGCAATACCATATTGAAGATGTTCATCGTGCTGGTGGCATGATGGCAATAATTCGCGAGCTTGGCAAAGCTGGCTTAGTGGATCTGTCGGTAAATCATGTTGCTGGCATGACTATGGCAGAGCTAGTTAAAAAATGGGATGCCACTGATCCAAACAACGAAGCAGCGCAAAAGTTTTACCGAGCTGGACCTGCGGGCATTCGTACCACCAAAGCAATGAGCCAAGAATGTCGTTGGGATGAAGGCGATAATGACCGTGAACATGGTTGTATCCGTAGCGTTGAACATGCGTTTCGCCAAGATGGCGGCCTGGCGGTACTATCGGGTAATTTAGCTGTTGATGGTTGTATTGTGAAAAGCGCGGGTGTGGTTGATGAAATGCTACACTTTGAAGGCACCGCCGTGGTGTATGAATCACAAGACGATTCAGTTGAAGGCATTTTAAATGACGAAGTAAAAGCCGGTGACGTAGTCGTTATTCGCTACGAAGGACCGAAAGGCGGACCTGGCATGCAGGAAATGCTTTATCCAACCAGTTACTTAAAATCAAAAGGTTTGGCTGAGCAGTGCGCACTTATAACCGATGGTCGCTTCTCGGGCGGTACGTCAGGTTTATCAATTGGCCACGTTTCACCAGAAGCGGCCAGTGGCGGTGCCATTGCTTACGTTGAAAACGGCGATAAAATTATTATCGATATCGCTACCCGCGAAATCACGTTAGCGTTAACAGATGAAGAACTTGAAGCGCGTAAGCAAAAGCAACTTGCTCGTGGTAAACAAGCGTACAAACCACTCGATCGTGAACGTTATGTATCATCTGCGCTAAAAGCGTATGCGCTACTTGCAACCAGTGCTGATAAAGGCGCGGTGCGTGATTTAGCCAAACTGGAGGAGCTTAGTTAATTATGGTTTCTCAAGAGCTCGATTATTTTCGCGCTATTATCCAGGCTAATATGGAACCACTGGCAAAAGTTACTGAGGTTAGCGAAATGGCTGAACTCAGTGCTCGTCTTGGTAATCAAGTATGGCTAAAGCGCGAAGATCAGCAGCCAGTTTATTCGTTTAAACTGCGTGGTGCATACAACAAACTGGCTAAACTGCCAGCCGGTTCAGTGGTGATCACCGCCTCAGCTGGTAATCATGCTCAAGGGGTGGCGCTCAGTGCATCACACTTAGGGCATCAAGCAACGATTGTAATGCCAGTGACGACCCCTGAAATCAAAGTCAATGCGGTACGTGCGCTTGGTGGCGAAGTGGTTTTGCATGGTCATCATTTTGATGCTGCCAAAGCTTATGCACTGGAACTTACTGAGCAGCGCGACGGCATATTTGTTCCTCCATTTGATGATCCTGATGTGATTGTAGGGCAAGGCACGGTTGCACGTGAATTAATGCAGCAGCTTAATCAACTTGATGCGGTATTTATTCCAGTTGGTGGTGGTGGCTTACTTGCTGGTATGGCCGTGTATATAAAGTCATTGCGCCCAGATATCAAAGTAATCGGTGTAGAAGCTGATGAAAGTGCCTGTTTACAAGCGGCACTTGCAGCAGGCAAACCCGTCGAGCTTGAACGGGTTGGCAGTTTTGCCGATGGTGTTGCGGTAAAAATTATTGGTACCGAAACCTTTCGCTTAGCGCAAAAGTTTTGTGATGAAGTAGTCACTGTAACCGGTGATGAAATATGTGCGGCGATGCAAGATATTTTTGTTTCAACCCGTGCGATTGCTGAGCCATCAGGTGCGCTGGCAACGGCTGGGCTGAAAAAATGGTGTCAGCAAACAGGCCAAAAAGGGCTGCATTTAGCAGCTGTGTTATCTGGCGCAAACTTAAACTTTGACCGCTTACGTTATGTGGCTGAGCGTACTGCGCTGGGAGAGAAAAACGAAGCGTTGTTAGCAGTAACCATCAATGAAGAAAAAGGCAGCTTTAAACAGTTTTGCGCCTCATTAGGTGGTCGCGCTATTACTGAATTTAACTACCGTTACGCAGGCCCTGGTGAAGCGCAAATATTTGTTGGTGTTGCACTGCGCCAAGGTCAGCAAGAGTTAGATGAGCTCACAGCTGATTTAACCACCAATGGCTATCAATTTTGTGATTTATCAGATAACGAACTGGCTAAATTACATGTTCGTTATATGGTTGGTGGTAAAGCACCTGAGCAGATGCATGAGCGGTTATTACGCTTTGAATTTCCTGAATATCCAGGCGCACTGGCGCGCTTTTTAGATACTTTAGGCAGCAATTGGAATATTACTTTGTTTCATTATCGGAATCATGGTGGTTCGATGGGCAATGTATTAGCAGGGTTTGCGATTGAGCCTAGTCAGTATGAGATATTCAACGAGCATTTAAATCGCTTAGGTTACAGTGTGCAAGATGAAACACTGAATCCGTGTTTTACCCAATTTTTAACTACTCAACGTCCCATCGATAGGGTGAAAGCGGTTAATAATTAAAGATATATACCCAAACCACTTCAAGATACGAATTCTGTATCTTGAAGTGGTTTTAGTATAAGCAAGCACCTCAATTGAGGTGTTTTTTTGTCTCTTTGCAAACTTAAAGTCTTGGGTTAATCGAATATCTTATCTATAGTTATAGCAATATTAGCTAACTTATTAGATCACGATTTGTCATTTAAAGGACTGAAACTTAAGCTTTATGCCACTTTGCTTATACTCAGCGGGCAAAGTTTTGCGGCAGCGGATGTGACTTTACAACTAAAGTGGACGCATCAATTTCAATTTTCTGGTTACTATATGGCTCAGCAACAAGGCTTTTACAAAGCGGCAGGGCTAAACGTCACTATTTTACCGGCAGATCCTGATAACCCAGATACCTTCACTAAAGTGTTGGCGGGCCAAGCTCACTTCGGGGTCGGGCACTCAGGTATTTTACAGCAACGGATCGCTGGTAAACCCTTGGTGGCAATGGCTGCTATTTTACAATTTTCTCCTTATTGTTGGATGGTAAAAAAAAGCTCCGATATTTTTCATCCTCGGGATTTTGTCAATAAGCGTCTTAGCAGTATCAGCCGCAAAGAAAATGCCGAATTATTGGTAATGCTCGAACGCAGTGGTATCCAAACGAATAATTTACCTTCTTATGAAAGTGGTAACAGCAGTGCGGATTGGTTAGCTGGGAGTATTGATGCGATGCAAGTGTACGTGACTAATGAGCCGTATATTATGCGTGAGCAAGGCATTGACTATAGACTTATTTGCCCGCAGAAGTATGGAATTAATGTGTATAGCGATATTCTTTACACCACAGAGAATATGCTCGAACAACATCCGCAAACAGTTGAAGCATTTTATCAGGCCAGCTTAAAGGGCTGGCGCTATGCAATGATGCATATGGATGAAACAATTGCATTAACTCAACACCAATACGCACCCAATAAAAGTTTTTCTCAGCTTGCCTATGAAGCTGAAGTATTGAGTGATTATATTTTACCACCGGGCACTAATTTAGGATCTATGTCGATAGCGAAATGGCGGTTGATTGCTGACCTATACGGGATTGAGCAAGACGAATTTAATCAGGCGCAAGATGGCTTTATTTACCAGTATGTTGAACCTGAAAAAATTAAAATGTCGTGGATGCTTATTGCGGCAATTATAATTAGTTTGTTATCTATACCACTTTATTTACGCTTGATGTTCAGAAAAAGCGTATAATGCATAAATGAAATGACCATCGCTAAAATCACATGATCCTTGCTGAGCAGTTTACAGCCCTAGATAACTTATTACATAGTACTCGCCATTATTGGCAATGCACTGCATTCGATTTTGATCAGCTGCCATGGCCTGAATTAGAACAACCATTAACGCTGTTGAGCGATCAACAAGTTGCCGATCTCGATAGCAATCAAGATGCCTTGTATCAATTTTTTAGCCCGTATATTCCCGTAGTCAATAACTTAGCTACATTGTGTTACTTACCTCAAGCCTCCACTACGCGTAGCGAATATCCGTTTTGGATCAGCAATGGTATTAAAGGGCGCAAGTTTGCGCAGCTGCAAGATTTTGTTTGTGCGCTTGGCCAAGAATCACAATTACCTGTATTAGAATGGTGTGCGGGTAAAGGCCATTTAGGACGTATGCTGGCATTTAACCGTGCGCCGAGTGTGCACAGCATCGAATTGCAACAACATTTATGTGAGCAAGGCCAGCAAAGTGCTCAGCTACAAGGGTTAGCCATGCACTTTAGTCAAGCCGATGTGCTCAAAGATGATGTAACTGGGTATTTTCAACAAGCACAACATGCAGTGGCGCTGCATGCCTGCGGGGCATTACATCAGACGTTTATGAGTAACGCGGCTAGCGCGCAAACGCAAAAAATCAGTCTATCGCCGTGTTGCTATCACTTATTCACCCCGAATGATTATCAAGCTATGAGCGATGCCGGTAAGCGTAGCCAACTGCAGTTAACGCATCGTGATTTAAAATTAGCACTACAAGAAACGGTGACAGCGCCTTCTCGGGTAGATAAAGTTCGTAAAACTGAAGTGCAATGGCGATTGGGTTTTGATGCTTTGCGCAAAAGCCTCACTGGCGAACAAAACTACGTGAGTGTCCCCTCAGTTAATAAAGCTATTTTTTCAGATTCATTTAAAGCTTTTTGTGCATGGGCAGCAGATGAAAAGGCACTAGATATACCGCAAGGCATTGATTATGCATGCTTTTTAAGAAAAGGCAAAATGCGCAAAAAAGTCACTGAACGCATCGAACTGGTCCGTCATGTGTTTAGAAGAGCAATTGAGGTTTGGCTTGTGCTCGATCGTGCTTTATATTTGCAACAACAAGGTTACCAAGTCAGTGTGCAGACGTTTTGCGAAAAACAATTAACGCCACGTAATATCCTGATCCAAGCTACCGCCAAAGACAGAAAAGAGATGAAATGAGAAAGTTAAAAAACTTATTTGAAAATAATAAACGCTGGGCTGAACGAACGTGTAAAGATGATCCGGAATTTTTTAAAATCCTATCCATGCAACAAAACCCCGAGTATCTGTGGATTGGTTGTTCTGACTCTCGTGTACCTGCTAATGAAATTGTAGATCTAATGCCAGGTGAACTATTTGTTCATCGTAATGTAGCGAATGTAGTGGTGCATACCGATCATAACTGTTTGTCAGTGATGCAGTACGCTGTCGAAGTGTTGAAAGTAAAGCATATTATGGTTGTTGGCCACTATGGTTGTGGTGGGGTTCAGGCTGTACTTAACGATGCTAAATTTGGTTTAATTGATAACTGGCTTCGTCACGTCGGTGATGTAAAAGAGAAATACACCTCAAAGATTAATGCACTCGCTGAGAAAGACCGCCTCAATAGCCTGATTGAATTGAACGTGATAGAGCAAGTACGCAATGTATGCCGTACTAATATAGTCCAAGAAGCATGGCAACGTGGTCAGGAGTTGACTATTCATGGATGGGTTTATGGTCTTGCAAATGGTCACTTACACGACTTAGAGTCAGTAGTAACTTGTGCCGATGAAGTTGATGTTAACTATAAAAGTTCAGGGCTTAAAGTATTTGAACGTTACGTAGTAGAATAAGTACGTAACCTAAGCACTGCGCCCTATCTGGGCGGCGGCTACCTTCAATAATTGTAATCTTAGTTTTAAAGGCTAAGTCGATGTGCTTTTTTCATTTGGCTTTTTTATATGGTGAAAACACCCTCTATACTTTCGGTGTTTTTCGCTTGCGATATTGCAGTGGTGTTTCAAAAGTAGAATTATGAAAGGCATGACAAAAGTGAGCATGATCATAATAGCCACATTGTAAGGCTATATCTGTTATCGGTGTTTGGCTGTTAGCAAGTAGCGTGCGTGCGGCTTTTAGTCGGTAAAATTGCTGTAATTGAGTTGGACTAACCCCGGCTTCTTTTTTTAAGCGACGCTCAAGAGTACGTCGTGTCAGGCCAAGTTGTTTGCCTATACAGCTAGTGGAATTATTGAGTTGAATAAGCTGCTTGATCACTTTAATGGTATTGCTTTTTACGAGTTGATTGTTGATTGCTTGGCTGAGTAACCACTGCTCGAGTAAATACAGTTGGCTGGTTAGTGGACTGCTTTGCATTTGTTCAACACATGCTATTAAACTGTGATACCAGCTTGGGGTAAAATCTTCACCGAGTAGATAATTTTCTTCAGCTAACTCGTGTAGCGTTATACCTAATAAGTGATAAGCACCAGTAGGCGCAAAACGAATACTGACTAAATAATCCTGATTGCTGAAAGTTGTTGCCTGCGTTTGACGATTAAATGCGAAGGTAATAACGGGTGTCGCATTGCTAAAATCAATTGTTAGGCTTGCGCCTGCATCAGGGTAGAGCTTTTCTGTAAAGAACTGTGTTGTTTGTGTGGTTGTTGAACCTATTTTCCAATAACACTGCACCCAATCAGTTAAGCGTTGATCGGGTGCGAATTTTTGAAAGCTCAAATGGGGCAATGGATCATTTACTAATAAAATGGCCATGGTGTTAACCTGACTTATATCGTCGCAATGGCAATTTCTTCTTCGCGTAAAGTCAGTACTTCATAGCCGTCAGCGGTGACGACAATAGTGTGCTCCCACTGCGCAGAAAGCTTTTTATCACGAGTAACCACAGTCCAGCCATCCGGTTTAGTTTTTACTTTTGCCGCCCCTTGGTTGATCATCGGCTCAATGGTAAAGGTCATGCCTTCTTTAAGTTCAACGCCGGTATTGCGTTTACCATAATGTAAAACTTGCGGCTCTTCGTGCATTTGCTCACCAATACCATGTCCGCAGTATTCACGTACAACGCTATAGCCATTAGTATGGGCAAAATTAGCGATAGCGTTGCCAATATCGCCTAACCTCACTCCCGGTTTTACGAGCTTGATGCCTTGCCACATTGCTTGATAAGTTTTTTCGACTAAGCGCTTGGTCAACGGTGACACCTCACCAAGCATATACATTTTACTTGAATCGGCAATAAAGCCATTTTTCTCAAGGGTAATATCTAAATTGACGATATCGCCTGATTTTAATGCGCGTTTAGAGTCTGGAAAACCATGGCAGACTACTTCATTTACTGAGCTGTTTAACACATAAGGATAATCGTATTGGCCTTTGCTGGCAGGACGTGCAGCAAGTTCATCAACAATATAGCGCTCTACTAAATCATTGATCTCCATTGTGGTGATGCCGATTTTGACCTGTTGATCTAAATAGGCAAACACCTTTGCCAGTAGGCGACCAGACTCACGCATTAGCTCTATTTGTGCGGGAGTTTTAATAATTATTTCACTCATGCAAAGATTCTCCAGCTGTTACATCGGCTTGTGCAAGTTGCTGTTTGATTATTTCGGAGTAGGTCATGGTTGGATTAAGCTCAGCTAGCATGCCTATCTTTATCCAGTATTCAGATTGAGAGTTTATAGATCGTACCATAGTGGTACTGGCTTTGCGGATCTCTTCGTGCAGTTGATCGCTGATTTTTACGATACCCATAACAGTGCCTATATATAAAACGTATACGTATCGTATATAGGTGTTCGCGTGTATGCAAGGCGTAAAACAAATCAGGCAGCCGAAGCTGCCTGAAGTAATAACTAAAACGGTATTATTCGGGTTGCTCGCTTTGCTTATTACTACTGAGTTGTTGCTCAAGTAGTGCAACTTTCGCTTCTAATGCAACGAGCTTCTCGCGGGTGCGAATTAGTACTTGGCTTTGTACATCAAATTCTTCACGGCTGACAAAGTCCATCTCAGCAAGCTTATTTTGAATAGCTTGTTTGGTTTTCGCTTCAAACGTATCGGCAAGGTTTTTAACGCCTTGCGGCATGTTACTGGAAATCTGTTTGGCAATTTCTTCAAGTTTTGCTGGGTTGATCATGTCTGTCCCTTACTGTCGCGTAAATGATAATGGCTAATGTTACCTTATTGGCTAGGCGTATTGTAGTGATTACGTTAAAATTGCCCGTCTTTAATGCAATCTCTTTGGTCGATATGAAACTCAATCCTAAACAAGATGAAGCGGTAAAATATATTAGTGGTCCATGCCTAGTGCTGGCGGGGGCGGGATCAGGAAAAACTCGTGTAATTACTAATAAAATCGCTTACTTAGTACAAAAATGTGAGTATCAAGCACGTAATATTGCCGCGGTGACCTTTACTAATAAAGCGGCGAAAGAGATGCGCGAGCGAGTTTTTCAAACGTTAGGTAAAAAAGAGTCAAAAGGCTTGTGGGTATCTACCTTTCATACCTTAGGCCTTGAGATCATTAAAAAAGAACTAACAACGCTGGGTTTTAAACCTGGCTTTTCATTATTTGATGATCAAGATACCGGGCAATTAATTGCTGACTTAACTGAAGAAGAGCTAAAAAAAGACAAAGATTTACTCAATCTATTAAAAATGCAAATAGGCAGCTGGAAGAACGAGCTTATTTTACCAGAGCAAGCGATTCGCGAAGCGCGAGAGCCACAAAAAGCGCTATTTGCGCAATTGTATGCGCGTTATCAAACCCAGTTACGCGCCTATAATGCTTTGGATTTTGATGACTTGATCATGATCCCCACCTTATTACTGATCAATAATGCAACCTCGCGTGAGCGTTGGCAACAACGTTTCCGTTACCTGCTGGTGGATGAATATCAAGATACCAATACCAGTCAATATCAATTAGTTAAGTTGCTTGTGGGTGAGCGTGCGCGTTTTACCGTGGTAGGTGATGACGACCAATCAATCTATTCATGGCGCGGTGCTCGACCACAAAACTTAGTGTTATTAAGCAAAGACTTTCCAGGTTTACGGCTCATTAAGCTTGAGCAAAACTATCGCAGTGTGAAGCGTATTTTAAAAGCTGCTAATATCTTGATTGCCAATAACCCTCATGAATTTGATAAAAAACTGTTTAGTGAGTTAGAAAATGGCGAGCCGATCAAAGTGATTGGCTGTCGTGATGAAGAGCATGAATCAGAGCGGGTCGTCGCTGAGATCATCTCGCATAAATTTATGAAACGCACCAGTTATAAAGATTATGCTATTTTATACCGTGGTAATCACCAAGCGCGTGGCTTTGAAAAGTCGTTAATGAGTAACCGAATACCTTACAAGATCAGTGGCGGAATGTCGTTTTTCTCACGCTCTGAGATCAAAGATATAATGGCGTACTTGCGCTTATTGGTGAATCAAGATGACGACAATGCGTTTCTACGTATTGTGAATACTCCGCGCCGTGAAATAGGCACAGTTACGCTGGAAAAGTTGGGTACCCTAGCCAATGAAAAACATGCCAGTTTATTTGCCACCTGTTTTGATAATGACTTAGGTTATCGCTTAAAAGGTCGCGGTTTAAACTCGTTAGCGGGATTTGCACGTTGGGTGGTTGAGCTGTCAGATAATGCGGTACGTGGTGATACCCTTGAAGCGGTAAAAGATTTAGTCAGACAAATAAATTACGAAGCTTATTTATACGAGTCATCACCGAGTGCGAAAGCTGCAGAAATGCGCATGAAGAATGTTTCTGAGTTGTACCGTTGGATCACCGATATGCTCACAGGTGATGCGGATAATCCGCCGTTGACGCTTGCTGAAGTGGTGAGTAAGTTAACGTTGCGTGACATGTTAGAACGTAACGAAGAAGAAGATGAAGCCGATGCAGTGCAATTACTAACGCTGCATGCCTCTAAGGGCTTAGAGTATCCTTACGTATTTATGGTAGGCATGGAAGAGGGGTTATTACCGCATCAAGTAAGTATTGATGAAGAAAACGTTGATGAGGAACGTCGCTTAGCTTATGTGGGGATCACTCGTGCTCAGCAAGAGCTGACCATGACCTATGCGAAAATTCGTCGTCAATTTGGCGAAACATCACAAACAGAGTTGAGCCGCTTCATACAAGAGCTACCGCAAGATGATTTAGCATTTGAAAATAAAAAAGCGCCAAATACGCAAGCCGAACGAATGGAAAAGGGCCAAGCCAGAGTTGCTAATTTACGTGCTATGCTGAAAAAGCCTGAGTAGTTCATCTGAGCTGCGGATAATAAACTGGTTATCCGCGACGCATATCGTTAATTTAAAATTTGCTCGTTCGAAGAGTTAGCTGGGAGTGTTGCTGTAGAACTAATTGCATGCTGCCTACCAATAAATAGTGATAAACCATGGGTGTCTAGTAAGGCTCTATAATTTAATATTGAAGGGCCTTTCGCGATTACCTTTATTTGTTTTATCTTAGTTATTGCTAGTACACCTTGTAGTTGTAAATCAAAGCTTTGTTGTTGTAACACTCGTTTACTAAAGGTAGAGCTAAGTAATAAATAATCGAAATTAATATCGCATAGTAAATTAAGTTCGCAGCGATCTTTAGCAAAATCATTTAAGCCAATCGAATAGCCTTGTTTACTCAATACTTTTAAATTACTAATTTGTACCGCTGAGGCGTAACGGATCTCTTGTTCATTAAACAATAAACAAATTTGTTTCGTTATGTTGTGGTTTTGCATTGTTTGGCATAACGCCTGGAATTCAATTTTTTCCAGTAATAAGCCCGAGCAAGGGAATAACACCATCTGCAGTTGTGCCGTTTGGATTTGTTGACACGCTTTAGTTAATAACTGTAATTCCACTTCCAGCTGTTGTGCTTTATCAGCGGCAAACTTCTTTAATATTTCAAAACTAGTGCTACCAAGTACTGGGTGTTCACCAAATGCTTCAAGTAGCGACTCTGACTGATGCTGTTCATCAAGTGTAATAATTTCAGAGCAGCGAAAATGCATTGGTAAAGAGTCTAAGTGATGACTGGTTTCTAACTCATACGGGCTGGTGCCGGCACTAAGCAGTGGATGGTAAAACTCGAACCGGCTGCGACCGGCATTTTTTGCATAATACATGGCAGCATCAGCATCACGAATAATTTCATCCGTATGCTTGTAGTTTGTTTTCGAATAGGTAATACCGACACTGGCACCACTTTGTACACATATACCTTTCATGCAAAATGGTTTTTTCATTAGTTCAATTAATCGCTTAGCAACATCTTCGGCTTGTTGACGATCAGTTAAATGAGTTAATAAAATAACAAACTCATCGCCGCCTAAACGCGCAAGTAAATCGTGCTCCCTAATACATTGTGAGAAAGACTCACTGACGCTAATTAAAAACTGATCACCAGCTTGGTGACCAAGTTGATCGTTAATATCCTTAAACTTGTCTAAATCAATAAACAGCACAGCAAACTGTTGTTCAGGGTAACGTTGATAATGCTGTAGAGTTTTTTCTAATTGGGTTAAAAATAAACTGCGATTAGGCAAGCCAGTAAGTGGATCGTGGTGGGCATCATGATACAGCTGTTGCTCTATTTTTTTACGCTCTTCAATTTGCATTTGTAAATGCATATTGGTTTGGCGGATCTCTTTGGTTTTTTCAGCAACCCGAAACTCTAATTGTTGATGACTTTGTTTTAAGGCTTGAGCAGCCAAATGTGCTTGTAATACAGTCGCTATCTGATGTGATACAAAGGTAATTAATTCAAAGTCGTCTTGATTGAAAATATGCTTATGGTTGTAGGCTTGGCAAGTTATTAAGCCAATTACACCTTGCGCAGTTTTTAATGGTGCACCTAACCAGCTGGTTGCTGAGTTTGAGTCAGAGACTTGTCCAAGTCGCTCGACTTCGCCTGACTTGAGTAGTTTTTGTGCTCTAGTACAATCAATAAGCTGAGTTTGTTCGGTACGTAATACTAATTCGCTATAACCTTTGGCGAAAGGACGCGGTTGGGTATTATCTCTATATTCATCCACACAGTACGGAAAGTTTAACCAACCTGTTTCGCGATCATACAATGCAATGTATAAGTTTTCAGCGTAAGTTATTGATTTTATTATTTCATGTACTTGTTGATATACTTCATTGATATGCTTTGTTTGCGTCGCTAACTCTGAAATTTTAAACAAAATATGCTGGCGTTCGAGGGTTTTTTTATGTTGTTCTACTTCGAGGTTAAGCGCTTCATTGCTCTGTGTTAATGCACGAGTTCTTATTTTTACTTCAGACTCTAATAGTTCGCGTTTTTTTACTCGTTCGATAGCTGTTGATAAATAGAGCGACATTACTTCTAATAGCTCGATTTGTTGTTCAGAGTAGCTTTGTTGTTTATCGTAACTTTGTGCGACTAGCACTCCAATAATACTTTGCTCTCGGTATACCGGGACGCCTACCCAATGTTCTGCTGGTGTGCCAAGTAACTTAAATAACCCCTTGTTGGCAGCAGCCTGCATTTCATCACCTTGGAAGTAGGTGGTTTTACCTTGCTTAAACACATACCCAGTGACACCTTGGATAAAATTATTATCTTGATTAAGTGGCACAGATATACCATCTTTTTCATCAGCAAAGTAAGATAGTTCAAGGGTGTTACTAAATTGATTTAACAGCACCACGTAAAAACTTTTACTTGGCATATAATCTTGCAAAATATCATGAATCGCAGGGTAAAGTAGCGTTAATTCGGCAACAGAACTAGCTTGCTCTGATAATTGGATCAGGGCATTTTGTAAGTGGTGGGATTGCTTATACTTTTGGACTAGAGCTTTTAAACGATTATTTTTATGCTCCAGCTTATGTAGTAAAGCTGTTATATCTTCCAGTGACATTAAACCGATTTTTATTATTGTATATTTATTGGTCTTATATTTTCACTTTTTTGCTGAATCGTCAAGCGGACAATAGTATTAGAAAATGATAATAATAAATAGTGATAAAGGTAGGTTAATATTTATTTGTATAATAAAAAAGGCTGAAAAAATCAGCCCTTTATAAAAAAAAGTACAGAATTAAGTATTATTTTTTGCTCATGAAATCAATAGCTGCGCTTATTTCATCATCTGAGCAGTCCATGCATGTACCGCGTGGTGGCATTGCGTTAAAGCCATTAATTGCATGGTTTAATAGAGTGTCTGCGCCTTTAGCTAAGCGTGGAGCCCAGTCATCTGCTGATTTTGGTGCACCAAGTGCGCCAGTACCATGACATGCAAAGCACGCCGCTTGGTAAACTTGTTCACCGGTACGAGGACCTGTTGGCACTTCAGCAACTGCTGCTTTATCGCCTTCAAAGTAAACGGCACCTATAGGCGCGATACGTTTTTTGATCGCATCTTCAGTCATAGAGTTATCATATGGCTGTGCGTATGCGGTGGTTGCTAGCAATAATAATGCTGCTGATAGTTTTTTCATTTTGCCTTGCTCACTTCGATTTGAACGTGATCAATCACGATAGATGACGGAATTTAGAACGATTATAACGCTAAGCCGCAATTTATAAAACGCTACGATGTATTTTTCTTATGAAAAAACACTATTTTTTGCGTCAGCGCAACAAAGCACCTACTTTAGAATGACTGATTTGCGGTTTTTGTAGCATCTAATTAGCTCATTTTCAAAAGCGCAGCGACTAGTTTTTCAATACCTGCATCAGCATCTAAAATTGACTGCGCTAACATATAAGCTGGAGTGCTTACGAGTTTATGTTGCTCATCAATTACGATATCATCTACGGCACAATCAATGTGTTGAGCGCCTAAACTTTGTAGTGCGTTAGCAGTATCAACATCATTACCAATAGTGGTTTTTACGCCAGCACTGTAGATCAATGGGATCATTGCTGGAGCAATGCACATATAGCCTGCTGGTTTTTTGGCATTCGCAAATGCTTTAGCAGCACGGAGCATTTCAGGGTTTAATTGTGCTTGCGCACCATTGATCGCAAAATCACACAGGTTTTTAGCTGCGCCAAATCCACCAGGCACAATCAAAGCATCAAAGTCATTAGCATCTAATAGTGTTAACGCTTTGATATCGCCACGGGCAATGCGTGCCGCTTCGACTAATACGTTCCGGTTAGGGGTCATTTGTTCCCCATTCAGGTGATTGATCGTGTGCAATTGCTCAATATCAGGGGCAAAACACTGGTAGCTTGCTCCGGCTTTGGCAATATGTAATAACGTTAATACGGCTTCGTTGATTTCTGCACCGTCATAAACTCCACAACCTGCTAAAATTACAGCTATTTTTTTCATATACTATGCCCTTATTTATTATTCATAAAGTAAGTTTAGCATGACTTTTGCTGACTGTTATGGCCTTATTAAGATCATTTTGTGATCATCAATAATGATGAGTTAAAGATTATTTTTATTTGATCAATCCACTCGAGGCAGAGCAAAAACGCGCTATATGCTTTTTTTAAAGTTGGCTAATAGGAAAAAATTATAAAGGATCGCTATGATCTTTGATCCATTGTGGTAGAATGCTCGTCCGGTTATTTATAAGGAATGAATTAACCGTTTTTTAGTTGTAAAAAGCCACAATCAAGCAAAGCAATAAAATGTTTTTCCACATTGTGATAAAAATAATAAAAAAAGAACCTCGTATTATCTTTTTAAAACAAAACATACACTTAACTTGTTTCTAAGTAGTTTTAAATTACTTTGGAGGAATAGCTTGTGGGTGTTATCTACATAGTTATCCACAACTTACTCTTATTTAACGGTTTAAACAAAGCTTAATTCACAGTCGTTTTATGCGTGCCCTTATGGCATGCTTACAGATATTTCGTTTTCTCTTATTTAGGATCCAATTACATCATGGCTCAGATCCCTGAAAATCCACTTATTTTAGTCGATGGCTCTTCCTACTTATTCCGTGCATATCATTCACCACCGCATTTAACTAACTCAAAAGGTGAAGCAACAGGCGCTATTTACGGCGTTGTTAACATGATGAAAAGCCTGATCAAACAGTATGATCCAAGCCATATGGTGGTGGTTTTTGATGCTAAAGGTAAAACTTTCCGTAATGATATGTACAGTGAGTACAAAGCCAACCGCCCGCCAATGCCCGATGATTTGCGCACGCAAATAGCGCCACTGCACGATATTATTAGGGCGATGGGTTTTCCGCTTATTAGTATTGAGGGTGTTGAAGCTGATGACGTAATTGGTACATTCGCCCGTATTGCTTCAGAGCAGCAGCGCCATGTATTGATCTCAACCGGTGATAAAGACATGGCTCAGTTAGTGAATGAGCATGTCACTTTGATCAATACCATGACCGACAGTATTTCTGATCCAGACACTGTGGTTGAAAAATTTGGCGTTGGTCCTGAACTGATCATCGATTACTTAGCTTTGATGGGCGATAAAGTAGATAATATCCCAGGTGTCGATGGATGCGGCCCTAAAACGGCGGTTAAGTGGTTACAAAAATACGGATCATTACAAGGTGTGCTTGATCATGCCGGTGAGATCAAAGGTAAGATCGGCGAAAAGCTTGCCGCCGCAGTCGATCATTTACCGCTAAGTTATGAACTGGCTACCATTAAATGCGATGTTGAAGTTGAATCAGACTTAGATACCTTTAAATTGCAAGAGCCAAATCGCGATGAACTGATTGCCTTGTATGGCGAGTGTGAGTTCCGTCGCTGGTTAGCTGAGTTATTAGATAATCCAAAAGATGCAGACACTCACTTGGCTATCCCTAGTGAAGCGAATGAATTACCGCAAGTGGCTGATGCTCATTATGAAACAATCCTGACAACAGAGCAATTAGATACTTTAGTCGAGCAATTAAATGCCGCTGAACTATTTGCCTTTGATACTGAAACAACCAGCCTTGATTACATGCAAGCTAAACTTGTCGGGATGAGCTTTGCTGTTAAAGCTGGCGAAGCCGTGTATTTACCGGTTGCCCATGATTATCCTGGTGCGCCTGAACAGTTAAGTTTAGAGACGGTGATGGCGAAGATCGGGCCAATTTTAGCTGATGAAAACAAAGCTAAAGTTGGTCAAAATTTAAAATATGATAAGAGTGTATTGGCTAATGCCGGTTTTGAGCTAAAGGGTATTAAATTCGATACTATGCTTGAATCTTACGTATTTAATAGTGTTGGTACTCGCCATGATATGGACTCGTTGGCGCTAAAATATTTAGGCCATAAAAATATCAGTTTTGAAGACATTGCTGGTAAAGGTAAAAAGCAGCTGACATTTAATCAAATCGAACTTGATAAAGCGGCACCTTATGCCGCAGAAGATGCGGATATTACGCTTCGTTTACACCAAGTATTATGGCCGAAACTTGCAGCCGATGAAAAGCTTAAATCGGTATTTGAAGATATAGAGATGCCGCTTGTCAGCGTTATTTCAGATATTGAGCGCACCGGTGTTGCGATTGATAGCAAAATGCTTGCCGCGCACAGCCAGCGTTTGGGTGAGCGTTTAATTGAGCTGGAAAAAGAAGCGCATGAGATTGCTGGTGAACCATTTAACTTAAGCTCACCAAAGCAATTGCAAGTATTGTTGTTTGAAAAACTTGAACTGCCAGTTATTAAAAAAACGCCAAAAGGCGCACCTTCTACAGCTGAAGAAGTACTACAAGAGTTGGCTCACGATTACCCGCTGCCTAAAGTTATTATTGAGCACCGGGGTTTATCTAAGCTTAAATCAACCTACACTGATAAATTACCACTGATAGTTAATGAGCAAACGAAGCGTGTGCATACTTCTTATCATCAAGCGGTAACGGCAACTGGCCGATTAAGTTCAAGCGATCCTAATCTGCAAAATATTCCTATTCGTTCAGAAGAAGGACGCCGTATTCGTGAGGCTTTTATTGCTGCAGATGGCTATAAAATAGTGGCTGCCGATTACAGCCAAATCGAACTACGTATCATGGCGCACTTATCGCAAGATAAAGGCTTGTTAAATGCGTTTGCCAATGGTCTTGATGTACACAGTGCAACTGCTGCGGAAGTGTTTGGTGTTGAGTTAGAAGATGTAACCACGGATATGCGCCGTAAAGCTAAAGCGGTTAACTTTGGTTTAATTTATGGGATGTCAGCATTTGGTTTAGCACGTCAACTTGATGTACCGCGCCATGAAGCGCAACATTACATTGATAAGTATTTTGAACGTTTCCCTGGTGTGCTTGAGTACATGGAATCAACCCGTGAGAAAGCTGCCGAAAATGGCTATGTTGAAACTATTTTTGGTCGTCGCTTACATTTACCAGAGATCAACGCCCGTAATGGCGCGCGCCGTAAAGGAGCCGAACGTGCTGCGATTAATGCACCAATGCAAGGCACCGCTGCTGATATCATCAAAAAAGCCATGCTAACAGTCAACAAATGGGTGTATGAACAAGCACCGAATACGGTTAAATTACTGATGCAAGTACACGATGAATTGGTATTTGAAATCAAAACTGAGTGTGTTGAGCAATACACCGCAGAAATTTGCCAGTTAATGTCTGATGCTGCGAAATTAGATGTGCCATTAGTGGTTGAAGCTGATAGCGGAGATAATTGGCAACAAGCCCATTAATCACTGAGCTTTTTAAATCATATAAGCGCGGCTGCATTGAGTGAAGCCGCGCTTTTTTATGTCTGTGAATAGGGTAGTCAGTTTTTTAAAAGGTGGCCATTCGGCTACTTTCTTAACGCTATAATAGGTCACTCATTTAATGCAATGGATATAACACTAAAAACCGTCGCTTTTGATTTGTGGTTAAATGCTCATCAAGTAGCTGGGTAATTTTTTGCTCTGCTTGTTGTGGCTCATAGTGTTGTTTTAACTGTTTAATTTGTTGTTTGAGTTGCTCACTCAATGTTTGCCATTGCTGGCGCTGCTGCTCTAGAGCGATTAACCTTGTTGCCGCAGCATCGCCAAATTCCGCTGCCAGTTGATTGTAGTCTTGTTGTTGCAGGGCATCTTTTAGCTCAGTGTTTAAAGCTTTTAGATCGTTACTAGGTTTAAGTGCCTGGGTAATACGCTCAGGTTGTTCGCCCTCTAAATTAGATAACAATTGTTGCTTTAATTCATCACTAATATGGTTGTTCTGATTAATTTCAAGCTTGGCAATTGTATAGTGCTGCCACTCATTATCATCGTTAAATAAAAGAGTGATTTCAGCTGCATTGAAGTAGCGTTGTTGAAAAGCGATCATTGCAATTAATTGTTCGCTTAGCGGCAAATGAGCGAGTTGTTGCTGCAGCTCTGCCAGCGCTATTTTAAAGCTGAGGTAGCGATTAAATAGCTCACTATTGATTTCGCATGCAGCTAACTTTTCGCACTGTTCTAGAGCCTGCGAAGCACTAAACTCACCGGACTCTTGGCTAGCTAAAATAACGTGTTCAAAAATGCTATCGATTGCCATCGGTTGATCGACATGTGGTGGCGTTGCACTTGTAAGCTTATCGTCGCTGAGTAAAAAAATCATAGCGGTGCTAGTGATAGATATCACTAACACTAAAATGAGCAACTGCTTCATTGTTTATAAGCCTAATTTTTTCAAGCGATTAGCATGTTGACGGTAGACTGTCAGTGGATCGGTTGTAAATAAATGATGAAAGCCAATCAGTTGATTCACTTCATCAAGGTGATTCATGCGGTAATTATCTTTTAATACATAACCTAAATGGCTACTACAACGAGAGACTAAGCCATCGTCATCGCCTGGGATCAGTATTGCAGTGATCGCCAGTGCTGCATCTGATGGGTCAAATATATTTGTTAAAGTTCGAGTACCACTCCAAGAAAAGTAATATACGCCATTACTGGCATACATAGGTCCTTGCTGGCATTGCTCAGCAGGTAGGCCTTCTGGATATTTTTGATTAAAGGCCAGCGCGCCCTCAGTGGTTAAGCTCTCCAGTGCACCAAGCGCATCTTGTGGTAACTGACTATTGCCAGAGAGTAATGCGATTAACCCGCCAAATGCATCAAAGGCTGTTTTAGCTATACCTTCTAGCTTAGATCCAGGAGTCAGTCCTTGGCGCACCACATCAGCAACAGGGCTACCAAAATTAACACCGCCAACACTGGTCGCTGAGGCAACTAAGTCGGGGCGTAGTGAGGCAACATAGCGAATACTTTGCGCACCTTGACTATGACCAATGAGATTTACTTTTGTTGTACCAGTTAGTGCAATAATCTGTTCAACTTGCTGTAGTAACTGCTCGCCTCGTTGTTCAGAATTATTCAGCGAGGATACGGCCGTGACGAAAACCTGTGCGCCATCACGACTGAGGCTTGCTGGTACCCGATAAAAATAATCGACACCTAATACATCGTCAAAACCCATCAAGCCATGTGCTAATACAATTGGGTATTTAGTTTGGGTATAGCCTGCATTAGCGCTATTACTGAAGATAAATAGCAGGCAGCATAAGTATAGAGTGGTTATTTTTTTCATGATCAGTGCTCTTTTATTGTGTGTGTTTGATCACGCTTTGAACTGCTGTTTACAGACAAAGTGTGTGGAGTTTTTATTCTAATTAGTTAATAGAGCAAATTTTGAGCTGAAATTCAATGTTAATATTAAGTTAAATTAACATGCAATTTGTAGTATTAGTTATATGTTTATCAATTCGACTAGTTAGTACCTGTATTTAGTTTATTTATCATGGTTAGTTTGGTAAAGTCCGCGTCGTCCTCATCCTGTAGGACATCCTGTTGATGATGCACTCGAAAGAGTGCTCGTATTGATAGCTTCTCCCCAGTTTGCTATACCGACCCAGCATTAATTTGTTGGGTCGTTTTTTTGTCTCTGTTATTTATTATGCTATTGATTGCACTTCATAGAACAAGTGATACCATTGAATCTCATTTTCATTTTGAAAGGAATGCGTGATGGTTAAATCAATTGCGATATTAGGTCTTTCGTTATCAAGCCTATTAGTCTCTGGTGTTGCCTGTGCTGATTGGCAGGTTAACAATGATCAAAGCAAAGTAAGTTTTGTGTCTATTAAGTCAAATAGTATTGCTGAAGTGCATCACTTCAAAAATGTGTCAGGTAGTTTAGCTGAAGATGGCTCTTTCTCAGTTGATATTGATCTGAGCTCAGTTGAAACGATGATCCCTATCCGTAATGAACGCATGACCAAGTTGTTATTTGAAACAGCGAAGTTTCCAACCGCAACCATAACAGCTAATTTAAGCACGCAATTAAAAGCGCTTAAGCCTGGCCAACATGTATTTAAAGGTATTAGTGCTGAACTTGATTTTCATGGTGCTAAGAAAGAGATTACACTGGATGTTATAGCCAACTTGTCATCGCAAGGGGATATCAGCGTTTCATCAATGAGCCCAATTATCATAAATGGCGCAGACTTTGCTGTCATTGATGGCATTATGCAATTGCAAAAGTTAGCAGGTTTACCATCGATAGCAACGGCAGTACCTGTTAGTTTTTCATTAACGATGAACAAGCTTAAATAATGCACTCTTTGAATGAGCTTGCCACTGCACTTGAGCAGCCAAGCAAGCCATTTTCTCAATGGCAGCCGCAGCATTGTGGCGAGCTGCCAATTATCATCAATCAGCAAGGTGAGTGGTTATACGGTGGCAGTAAAATTACTCGTATCGCTATGGTTAAGCTGTTTGCCTCAGTTCTTTGCAAAGAGCAGGATACTTTTTACTTAAAAACACCAATCGAAAAAATAGCTATTACTGTCCATGATGCTCCCTTTATAATCGTAAATTGGCGCTTTGAAATGACAGAGCAAGGGCAAGTGTTATGTTGTGTGGATAATTTACAGCGAACTTGGCTAGTAACCTGCGAACAACCTTTAGTAGTACAAGATTATCAGGGCAATGATGTGCCGTATTTACAGTTACCGTATGGCTGTAGTGCTCGGGTATCAAGAAGTGTGTTTTATCAGTGGGCAGAAATAGCACAAGCTGATAAGCAAGGCTATTTCATTCAATCTGCGGGTCAGCGTTTTTATTTAAACGTGTGATTAAGCATCTGATTCAGGAGTTTGTTCAACATCAGTAGGTGGTATTGCAACAATTGGCCCTAGGAACCATTCATCTAATTTCTTAGCAACTTCAGGTAATCCTGTGCCTTTTAAAGATGAAAACGCGTGAACGGTAATATCACCCTCTAAGCTGCTTAACTCGCGACGAACTTGCAGCACCTGTGCTTTACGTGCACCTTGCTTTAGTTTGTCGGCTTTAGTTAATAGTGCCAATACTGGAATTTCACTACCAATTGCCCAATTAATTAAATCGCGGTCTAAATCTTTAAGAGGATGACGAATATCCATTAAGATCACGATACCTTTTAAACTTTGACGTTTTTGCAGGTATTCACCTAATGACTTTTGCCATTTCTTTTTCATTTCGATCGGTACCTTAGCAAAACCATAGCCAGGTAAATCGATTAGACGCATATCATCAACATCGGCTAATTCAAATGTGTTGATCAGTTGCGTACGGCCAGGGGTTTTACTAGTACGTGCCAGCTTTTGGTCAGTTAATGCATTTAGGGCGCTAGACTTACCGGCGTTGGAGCGGCCAGCAAAGGCAACTTCAATTCCCGTATCAGCAGGCAATTTAGTGATATCTGGAGCGCTGGTAACGAACGATGCAGTGTTATATTTGATACGAGATTTGAGCACAGGCTCTCCTAGAAACTTAATTAAGTATTACAGCGAGTAAACTTTACTTAATTAAAGTTCACTTAAGGGGCGCATTTTATACTATTACTACACTATTAAAAAGCGCATTTGGACTAAGATAACAGCCTAAAATCAACTAAAATGATATGGTCAAAGCTTAATCTAGGTCAAAACCCTATAATTTATAAGTTTAATATGAGTAGAAAACGTGCCAGAGAATTTATTATCGTGTAGAATATATAAATCACAACATCCATATTGTAGATGATACAGGGTCGGAAACAGAGAATTCACCATGAAAAAAATAGCACTATCTTTAACTATATTGCTTGGTGCGTTGTCAGCAAGCAACGCAACAGCATTTGATGGCGATGTAAACGCAGGTAAAGAAAAATCAGCAACGTGTGCGGCTTGTCACGGCCCAGACGGTAATGCGCCGGTTAATATCTACCCAAAACTTGCAGGCCAACACGCGGATTATATTTATAAGCAACTTACTGAATTGAAGTTAGGTATGACTTCAGGCGGTAAAGAGGGTCGTATGGATCCAGTCATGAGCGCGATGGCAATGCCATTGAACGATCAAGACATGAAAGATTTGGCTGCTTATTTTTCGTCACTTAACATGTCTGAAGGTGAGACACCTAAAGATATCGTTGACGTTGGCGCCATGCTTTATAAAGCAGGTGACGCAGAACGTGGTATTCCAGCATGCGCAGCATGTCATGGTCCACGTGGTAATGGCTCATCATTAGCTAAGTTTCCAAAAATTTCTTTTCAACATCCAGAATACATCAAGTCACAGCTTGAGAAATTCCGTGATGGTGTGCGTCATAATGATTTAAATGGCATGATGCAAGATATTGCCAAAAAGCTAACTGACAAAGATATCGAAGTGCTTTCTAAGTACTTAGGTGGACTACACTAAAGTAGTATAGATTAATTTTATTATTAATCCTAAAATCTATAGTGGTTACAAAAAGCAGCTCAGGCTGCTTTTTTTGTATTTTTTGTTTTGTCGATATTACCTCTTTCCTTGTAAGACATTGACCATATCCTGCTGTAAGCCAAATCCTATTTTTATTTTTGTTTTTATTATAACTCATTGTAATTTAATGTTTTGGTTATGTTGCAATTTGTATTGCGTAAGAAAAATTATATAAATTAGTTGTAACAAAATTATTAATGCGTAAATTAACCCCTGTCGCTGAAACAATAAGAACAAAATGGACTAAACTACACGGAAAGTAGTGTGACGTGATTATCGGGGATAAGACATCGGTTGATGTCACCGAAGGAATATTAAAAAAGAGTCAATGAAGACCGAGAATAATAAAATCTCACGGAAGTTTAAAATAAAAACAAAATGGAATGTTACACGGAAGGTAAAAATAATAACAACATGGAACAACAAAAATAATAACAATAATAAAGACTAAAAAGTCGAAGGGAGAAGTGTCCAGTTAAATGGCGCTCAGATTAGCAGGCGGTAGAGATGTTTTCTCTACCGCCTTTTTATTTGTCCTGTTACAATAGCCATTGTTTATACTTAAATGTATAGAAAGTGCGCAAGTAGTCGAGTTACCCAACCTCAATCCGCACAAACCGAATTCTTCTGGCAAGGCCAGCATCGCAACGCTAAAATGCGCGTTGCTCAAAACCTCTTAAGTGAGATGATCAAGATATGAGTAGAACTAAAAAGTCACGTAAAATCCCGTCTAACGGTCCTGTTCGTTTAAGCAAAGATAAGCTTAAAGAAATGCGTGCATTGAAAGAACAACGCGTTAAAAAGACCAAAGGTGCAAAGCCAGGTTCACGTAACTCGATAGACGCTTTACAGCCTGAGAGTAATAGTAATCAGCAACATAAAGATAAACGTGTTGGTAGTAAAAAACCAATCCCTTTAATTGCCGTTGCAGCTGAACCAGTTATTGAGCTTAAACGTAACTTGAAGCCACAAGTTGAACTGAAAAAAGTAGTTCAGCCTGAACTTTCACCAGAGCAAGAATTAGAAGCGCTAGAAAATGATGAGCGCTTATTGAAGCTGGTTGAGTTACATGAAAGTGGCCAGTTATTAACAGGTAAAGATGCTAAATACTTCAACAGCCGTATTGCACGTCATCAAGTGTTATGTGAATTGCTTGGTATTGAAGACGAAGCTGACGATTTTGATGATGAAGAGTTTAGCGAAGAAGCTAATAGTGACTTTGATCATTACTTGTCGAATGATTTAGCCAATGAATGGTTAGATGACGAGGACGATAAATAATGAACATAATGATCTTGGCTCTGAGTGTTGGCGCTGTGATCATTGCGGGGCTGGCATTTTATGCTGGCCAATTACTGTATAAACTCAGTGCGCAAAAAAAACTGATCGCGAAAGAGCAGGTAAAGCAGCAAGCTAAGTTAGCTAAGTCACGCTTAGAGCGAAATGCCAAGCTCGCAGACAGCATTCATTTAATCGCCCGTGCTATGCACCAAGAGCAATGTGAGTTCTCAGAAGGGAGTTTGCGTATTTGGGTGCTAATGTCGCAATACAGCTTTACGGATGACGAAGACCTTCCAGGGCGTTATCCAGGCATATTTGCGATGTATGAAGTGGTAAAAGAAATGCCAACTCATGACGCTCGTAAAAAATATTCGAAAAAAGAAATATTTAAACAAGACAGCGCTCGCTGGCGTGCTGAAGAAACTCATGCAGAGCAAATTAAAGCTGACTGTGAGAAAATCATTGAAGAGTTTAAAGCAGCCCCTGGTAGCGAAAACGTGGTGTTTAACTAATTTTATAGTATCAATAAAAAAGCAGACCTCGGTCTGCTTTTTTTATGCTTGTGCACTCAGATTAAATTACCCGAGAGAACCGAGTCGCGTTAATCTGTTTTTGTAAATGAGCATCAAAACACATACAAATGATACGAATAAACAAATTGCCGCGTGCTGTGACGGTTATTAAGTCTGCATTGATAGTTACCATGCCATCTGCTATTAGCGGCTCAAGAGCTTGCAGTGAGCTGGCAAAGTAATCTTTAAAGTCGAGTTGATAGCTATTAGCAATACTTTGCATATTCAGTTCAAAGTGGCAAATAAGCTGTTTTATCACATCAGCGCGAATAACGTCATCATTATCAAGTTTCATACCTTTGCTGATTGCACTGCCAAGCTGATTATCAATCGCGTGATAGTAATGCTTTAACTCTTTTTGATTTTGCAAAATAGCAGTGCCAATTTGTGAAATTGATGACACCCCTAAACCCAGTAAATCACAGTCACCATGAGTGGTGTAGCCTTGAAAATTACGATGTAATTGCTGACTATTTTGTGCAATAGCTAACTCATTACTGGTTTTTGCAAAGTGATCCATACCAATAAACTGATAACCTGCGTTACTCATTTGTTCTAAGGTATTCTTAAACATGGTGAGCTTATCGTGAGCGCTAGGTAAATCTGCATCCTTAATTTTTCGCTGAGCGGCAAAGCGATCCGGTAAGTGCGCGTAATTAAATACCGATACACGATCAGGACTAAGGGCAATTAATTGCTCAATAGTCTCTTTAAAGCTCTCAGGGGTTTGCAGTGGTAAGCCATAAATCATATCTGCATTGATTGATTTGAAGCCGAGTTCACGCGCTTCACCAATCAAACTTTTTACTGCATCAGCACTTTGTGGACGGTTAACGGCAAGCTGTACATCATCATTAAAGTCTTGAATGCCAAATGATACACGGTTAAAGCCAAGGCTACGCAAGTGGCTGAGCATGTCAGTTGCCAGTGAGCGAGGGTCTATTTCAATGCCACGCTCCGCATCGGGAGCAAACTTAAAGTGCAGCTCAAGTAGCGCGATTAAACGGCTCATTTGGCTGGTTGTTAAAAAAGTGGGCGTGCCACCGCCTAAATGCAGTTGCTGTACTTGATAGCTATCAAATAGCAGCGCTTGAGCGATGATTTCTTTTTCAAGATAATCTAGGTATAAGTCAGCTTTTGATTGATGGCGGGTTATTACTTTATTACAGCCACAGTAATAGCAAAGCTGACTGCAAAACGGAATGTGGATATATAAAGATAAGCTGCGACTGTTTGATGAGTTAATTGCACTGATCAAGTCTTGTTGTTGATAGCCATCATTAAACGACAATGCTGTGGGGTAGGAGGTGTATCTTGGTCCAGACACATTGTACTTATTTATTAAGCTTTGATCCCATTTGGGTAAATTAATCATCACGCGCACCTTTTATATCATTTTCGTTAGTATAAAAAGGATGCGTCGAGGGAATATTGATCTACAACAAAAAAGAGTGCCGAAGCACTCTTTTGCTTATCAATATTGGCTTACTTAAGCTTAAACTGATTAACGGTTTTATTTAGTAAGCTGGCAAGCTCGTTAAGGTCCCTGGCTTCATCAGCAAGCTCAAGGGCATGATCTGCAGTGCTGTTCACTAAGTGATTAATTGCCGCTAAACTATTATTTATATCTTCGGCAACCACCGTTTGTTGCTCGGTTGAGGTGGCAATATGATGACTTTGATCTTGTACTTTAGTCACTGAGTCAGCAATGTTTTGCAATGCATCTAGTACTTCTTGAGTTTGCGTAACCGAGCTTTGCGCGCGCTCTTGTCCTTGTTGCATCATAGTTGAAGCTTGCTGTGCAATTTGCTGTAAGCGTGAGATCATGTTGCGAATATCATCAGTTGACTCTTGTGTGCGACTGGCCAACGAGCGAACTTCATCGGCTACGACCGCAAAGCCACGGCCTTGCTCACCAGCACGGGCGGCTTCAATTGCAGCGTTCAGCGCCAGCAAATTGGTTTGCTCGGCAATGGAGTTAATTACATCAACTACGGCGCCGATGTTACCACTTTCTTGCTCTAAGCCTGCGACCACTTTAGCGGCTTCGCCAATATGGTCAGCTAAGGCGGTCATCACGCTTTGTGCATTTTGCGAGCGAGTGGCGCCATCTGCGGTGATCTGTTGGACTTCCTCAGCTGCATTGTTGGTGTGTTGTGCATTACGGGAGATCTCCATAACTGTGGTCGCCATTTCGGTTACTGCAGCGCTAACACTATCAACTTGTTGTTTCTCTTGTTGAATTTCGTCATTAGTTTGTTGCGAAACCGATTTTAATTGTGCCGCCGCATCGGTAAGTTGTTCAGCCTGTGCTGCGGTATTAAGCATCATAACGCGTAATTTATCGATAAAGGTATTCATATGAAGAGCTAACTGGCCAACTTCATCTTTGCTATCAATAGTAATTTTTTGGGTTAAATCGCCATCTCCAGAAGCAATATCGCGCATAATATGGGTTAAGGTGATGATCGGTTGTGAGATCATCTGTGTGGCCCATAAAATCATTGCCATGATGATTAATAAAATAATAACGACCGAGCTGGTGGTGGTCATGACCGCGTCATTTACTGGCTCATCAATCATAGTGCGTGGCACTAAAATACCCACGTACCAGTTTAAATAAGGATGCTCTAATTGTAAGCGGTTATAAACCACAAAGTATTCTTGTCCTCGTAAGGTTACTTTGGCATCACCAGCGACGTTATTTTTCATTTGCTGGTTGAGCGCACTGAAGCCTTGCGTGTCGCTAAATTGTTTTTCAAGTACTTCTAAGCCTTCTTTACCGTTAGGGCCTTCATCGGTGATTGAAAGTTTATGGTTAGTACGTTTTGAGAAATGCACCACTTTTTGGTCGCCATCGAGTAAAAAGCCAAAACCTTGACCGTTAAAACGAATATCTTCGACCATTTTATTGATTTTATTCAGTTGTAAATCGACGCCACCAAAACCAATTAGTTCGCGTTGCTTATTATAAACAGGCTGTTGCACAACCGCAGAGGCATTACCTGTGGTTAAATCAACTGAAATGGGCCCGACATATAAACGGTTAATTTTTAATGCATCTTGCCACCAACCACGTTTATAAGCGTAATACGGCTGGCCATTATAGTGGGTAGTACGTTCATGCTCTTTAAAATATTCACCTGTTTTGGCGGAGGCAAAAAATGCCGAGAGAATATTTTCATCATTGCCACTAATGCGTATAAAGTCTTGATTTACTTCGTCGTAGCCTGGCGCGCCTTGGAGTGTTTGGTCGCGTTTATCCCATGCGTCAAACCAGTTAACGAGATGAGGATTATTCACAAAAGTTTCTACAACTTTGCCATATTGAGCAAAATAGCTCTGCATTGACAGCTGTTCGCTTTGTAAGTAGCTGTATGCTTCACGTTCAATACTTTGACGAGACAAGGCGGCGATATGGTTCACAAAGTAAGCCGAGGCAATAAGTAACAGCACACTGATAGTGCCACCAATTAATAACAGGATTTTTTTTCGTAATGATAGATTTCGTAACATAAGTGCACACATTCTTATTATTTAGTAGAGTAAGCACTCTTATCTAATCATATCTTTATCTTAATCGCTATTGTGTGCGATGAGAGAAGTGAACAAATTTCTATTTAATTGTAAGGGTGATGTTACGTGGCGGGTAAAAATAAAGACCAATTAATAGTATTGGGCGCAGGTTGGTTGGGTCAGCCATTGTGCTTACAACAGCTCGCAAAAGGTTGGGATGTTCAAGGCACCCATCGCAGCGCAGAGCATCAACATGCTTTTCAGCGCCAGTTAGTATTTGCAGATCAGCAATTAGCTCATCAACTAGATTTACATAATGCGTGGTGGGTGTGTGCTATACCACCACGTAGTCGCCACGCTGATAGCCATTATTTAGCCACGTTAAAATTAGCCATTGAACTGGCAGGCACCATGAATGCAAAAGGCTTTTTGTTGTGTTCATCAACGGCTGTGTATGCTCAAGATAATCTAACCTATACAGAGCAAAGTGAGATTAAAGTAAGCACTGCACGCCAACAGCCATTAATTGATGCTGAGCAACTGGTATTAAATGCGGGTGGAAAAGTACTTAGACTCGGTGGTTTAATTGGGCCAGAGCGAGAGCCTGGGCGTTTTGTGGCAGGCAAAGAACTACAAAGTTCGAGCAACCAAACCGTTAATATGGTGCAGCAACAAGATGTTATTAATGCGATTGTTACTGTGTTGGAGAATTGGCAAGTTGCAGCGTCAATTTACAATGTAGTCAACCCAGCTCATCCAACCAAAGCAGATTACTATCAGCAAAAATGCCAGCAATACGGAACAACCCCCCCTACATTTACGAGTGACGAAAGCGCCGAACGCATCATTGATGGTTCGGCTATTGAATCACTTGGTTTTAACTATCAGTTTGCTATTTAAAACGACGGTAATACGCCTTTAGGTAATAAATTACACAACTCACCTTGCTGTAATAATAAATTAGCTGCTTCGATATCTGGGCCAAAATAACGGTCTTTATCGTAGTAGCTCACTTTTGTGCGCAGTGTTGCTTTAGCTTGTTCAACTTTGGCTGATGCCTGCAATGGCTTTCTAAATTCTAACCCTTGCGCAGATGCCAACCATTCAATTGCCAGTACGCCTTGCGTGTTATCAGCCATTTCTTGCAGACGACGTGCTGCAAAAGTTGCCATAGAAACATGATCTTCTTGGTTAGCTGAAGTTGGTAAGCTATCCACAGAAGCAGGATGCGCCAATGATTTATTTTCAGACGCTAATGCTGCTGCGGTTACTTGTGCAATCATAAAGCCTGAATTAACGCCGCCGTTTTCAACTAAGAAAGGTGGCAACTTTGATAAGTTTGAATCAATGAGTAACGCAATACGACGCTCAGCTAGTGCACCAATTTCGGCAATCGCTAATGCTAAATTGTCGGCTGCCATAGCCACAGGCTCGGCGTGGAAGTTACCTCCCGAAATAATATCGCCTACATCAGCAAATACTAATGGGTTGTCGGTTACACCATTAGATTCACACAACAACACTTCGGCTGCTTGGCGAATTTGCGTTAAACACGCACCAAGTACTTGTGGCTGACAGCGTAGGCAATACGGGTCTTGTACTTTTTCACAATCCACATGAGCTTCGCTGATCTGTGAATGTTCACCGAGCATATCGCGAAACATTGCCGCGGTATCGATTTGACCAAGTTGGCCACGAATTTCATGAATACGTGCATCAAATGGCGAGCGACTTCCCATTGCTGCTTCAATACTAATTGAGCCAATCGCGCAGCTTTGTGCATATAAATCCTCAGCCCGAAATAGCCCTTGAAGCGCAAATGCGGTAGAGGCTTGAGTGCCATTTAACAAAGCCAAGCCTTCTTTAGCTGCCAGTGTTAATGGCTCAAGACCGGCTATTTTAAGACCGTCAGCAGCGCTAATGAGTTTACCTTGATAGCGCATTTCGCCTTCGCCGAGCAGTGGTAAACACATATGTGAAAGTGGCGCTAAATCGCCAGATGCACCTACCGAGCCTTTTTTTGGCACGCATGGATAGACTTGTGCAGCAAGTAACTGCATAAAGAATTCGATCACTTTTAGGCGAATGCCAGAAAAGCCACGTGATAATGAATTAATTTTCAATACCATCATCAATCGTACTGTGCTGTCATCCATATAAGCACCGATGCCCGCAGCATGGGAAAGTACAATGGATCGCTGGAGTAACTCTAATTCATGTTCAGCAATTTTAGTATTGGCGAGTAAGCCAAAACCGGTATTAATGCCATAAACCGTTCTGTGTTGATCAATCACGTCTTGCACGGTTTGTGCACTGGCTGCTATTTTTATCTCGCTATCTTTGGCGAGCGTTAACGTCACTGGTGATAAATTAATTTGGCGCAGTGTTGCTAAATCGAGCTTTCCAGGTGTTAGGGTGAGTTTAAACATGATTATTCCTTATTTAACATTGGCAGGTCGAGGCCTTGCTCGGTCGCACAATTAATTGCAATATCGTAACCTGCATCCGCGTGGCGCATAACGCCCGTTGCAGGATCATTCCATAATACGCGGCCAACCCGCGCAGCTCCTTCGTCGGTGCCATCAGCAACAATGACTACGCCAGAATGTTGGCTAAAGCCCATACCTACACCACCACCATGATGAAGTGACACCCATGTTGCACCTCCTGCGGTATTCAGTAATGCATTAAGTAATGGCCAATCTGATACTGCATCTGAGCCGTCTTTCATTGCTTCGGTTTCACGGTTTGGACTCGCAACTGAGCCTGAGTCTAAATGGTCACGGCCGATCACAATCGGTGCTTTAAGCTCACCATTTTTGACCATCTCATTAAACGCCAGCGCTAAACGAGCGCGGTCTTTTAAGCCAACCCAGCAAATACGAGCAGGTAAGCCCTGGAATTGAATACGTTCACGAGCCATATCAAGCCAGTTATGTAAGTGTTTGTCGTCAGGAATAAGCTCTTTCACTTTTGCGTCGGTTTTATAAATATCTTCAGGATCGCCTGATAATGCCACCCAACGGAATGGACCAATTCCTTCGCAAAATAATGGACGAATATAAGCTGGCACAAAACCTGGGAAATCAAAGGCATTTGTTAC
Organism: Pseudoalteromonas sp. SR41-8; assembly: GCF_014163915.1. NCBI lineage: Bacteria > Pseudomonadati > Pseudomonadota > Gammaproteobacteria > Alteromonadales > Pseudoalteromonadaceae > Pseudoalteromonas > Pseudoalteromonas sp. SR41-8. Next base: position 13,563 of record NZ_JACJEE010000019.1, on the reverse strand, counting down.
GCCTTCGTCAAATGCCATTTGACGAATGTTATTGCCGTAGTCAGTTGTTGCAGCACCAGCTTGTTGTAGTGCTAACATTGCGTTGACTTGCACAGCCATCGATTGCTTAGCTGCTTTGACAACCGCTTGTGGATCTTGTTCACGCATTTTAGCCGCGTGTTGCATGCTCCAACCTTGCGGTAAATAGCCATTCAACGGGTCGTGAGCAGAGGTTTGATCGGTCACTACATCGGGAGTAATAGCTCGGTTAACAAGCTCACTAAATACATCAGCGGCATTACCAAGTAAGCCGACTGACAGCGCTTCGCCTTTGCCACACGCCTCGTTGATAAGCTCCAGTGCATGATCTAAATCGGTTGCTTTAACATCCACATAGCGGGTTTTGATCCGAAAATCGATACGCGTTTCATCGCATTCAACTACGAGTGCGCTAAATCCCGCCATGGTTGCCGCAAGTGGCTGCGCGCCGCCCATACCGCCTAAGCCACCGGTTAGCACCCACTTTCCAGCAGCGTCACCATTAAAATGTTGTTTTGCCATCGCTACAAAGGTTTCGTAGGTACCTTGTACTATGCCTTGTGATCCAATGTAGATCCATGATCCCGCAGTCATTTGCCCATACATCATCAAACCAAGTTTATCGAGCTCGTTAAAATGCTCCCAATTAGCCCAGTGAGGTACTAAGTTTGAGTTGGCAATTAATACTCGCGGTGCATTACTGTGAGTTTTAAATACCCCAACAGGTTTGCCTGATTGTACGAGTAGCGTTTCGTCGTCTTCGAGTCTGTCGAGAGTTTCGATGATTTTATCAAAGCAAGGCCAATCACGCGCTGCACGACCAATCCCACCGTACACAACTAAAGCATGTGGATGTTCGGCTACTTCAGGATCTAAATTATTCATTAACATGCGCTTAGCTGCTTCGGTGAGCCAGCTCTTAGCGCTGATTTTATCGCCGTGTGGGGCGCGGATAACGCGAGATTCATCAAGTCTGTTGTTCATAGATTACTCCTGTTGTATATACAAGCTTATTGGTTTCAAAAAATACGCTGTGAAGCGCATCATTTTGATTTTTATATTCTTTCTAATGTTATTTTTTACATATTACTTTTTAAAAGTTAAATGTCCGCCTAAGCGATACTTACTACCCGGTGATACTAAACGGGCAAAACTAACAATCCCAGATGATGACCAAGTACGCCTAATCACCTGTAAGCATGGCTCTTCATGGTATAAATTAAGCCATTGGCACATTTCGCTGTTAGGCATTATTGCTTCTACCGTATGGCGCGCTTCCGTTAATGGTGCGACGCTCGATAAATATTCGTGCGGAGTTAACGCAGTAAAATCTTGTTGAAGGTAGCTTGTTGCTAGTGCAGGGTTAACAAAGCGCTCCTCAACTTGCAGTGGCTGTTCGTTTTCGTTATGCACTAATACACTGCGATACACCACGCTATCTACTTCAACACCCAGTGCAATCGCAATTGGCGCAACGGCGCTGATAGATTCAAGCACTAATACTGTACAGCTATAATTGCCGTTACGGGCCTTGACTTCATCTGCTATATTTTTGATTTCAAGCAATGATGATTGCGATTTAAAACTGGCAACGAACGTGCCTAAACCTTGACTACGAGTCAGTATACCCGCTTCGGTGAGCTCGCTTAATGCTCGGCGCGCAGTCATTCGACTAACACTAAATTGTTCTGCTAATTCATTTTCAGAAGCCACACGTTGGTTTTCAAGCCATGCGCCGCTGCGGATATTATCAACAATAAATTGCTTTATTTGTGCGAACTTAGGTGTCGTCATTTGAATTATTATGGTCTTTTAAATTTGTTATTAACTATAAGATGGCATATTTACCTTGTATATACAAGATGACTTGTTAGACTGATAAAAAATAATTTTCGGAGTTAATATGACAACAATCACTGCAAATGATCCGGCTAATGACTGGGATTTATTGATCACAGATGCCAATATCGCAACTATGGATTGCAGTATTGCAGCCCCTTATGGCGCCATCGAAAATGCAGCATTGGCTATCCGCAAAGGTGTCATTGTGTGGTTGGGTAAACAAGCCGATTTACCTAAATTCGACGTATTAGCAACGCCGATGCTTTCAGCAAAAGGGCAGTGGCTAACACCTGGTTTAATTGATTGTCATACCCACTTAGTGTTTGCCGGCTCAAGAGCTGAAGAGTTTGAACAGCGTTTACAAGGTGTTAGTTACGAGCAAATAGCAGCGCAAGGTGGGGGGATCGCTAGTACGGTAGCAGCAACACGAGCTGCGGATCATGAGGCTTTATTTGTGCTCGCGAAGGATCGTCTCAATGCCCTCTATGCCGAGGGAGTGAGTACCGTTGAGATCAAATCTGGTTACGGACTTGATTGCGAAAATGAAGTTAAAATCCTCGAAGTGGCACGTTTGTTAGGTGAAAATCACCCGATTGATGTAAAAACGACATTTTTGGGGGCGCATGCCCTACCTTTGGAATATAAAGGTCGCAGTGATGAGTATATCGATCTGGTTTGTAATGAGATGCTTGAGCAAGTGGTCACTGCAAATTTAGCCGATGCTGTCGATGTGTTTTGCGAAAATGTTGGTTTTAGTAATGAGCAAACTCGCCGAGTTTTTAATGCCGCAAAAAAACATAATTTGCCAGTGAAATGTCATGCTGAACAGCTTTCAAATCAGCAAGGAGCACAATTAGTCGCTGAATTTAATGGGTTATCTGCTGATCATATTGAACATTTAGATGAAGCTGGAGTAAAGGCCATGGCTGCAGCAGGCACTGTAGCGGTATTATTACCCGGGGCATTTTATTTTTTACGCGAAACCAAACAGCCGCCAATTGAGCTATTAAAGCAGTATCAAGTACCAATAGCGATTTCGACAGACTTTAATCCAGGTACATCACCCTTGTGTTCTTTGCAATTAATGATGAATATGGGGTGTACTTTATTTCGCTTAACTCCTGAAGAAACTCTCGCCGGAGTTACGCGTAATGCCGCAAAAGCATTGGGTTTAACTGATCGCGGAGTGTTAAAAGTCGGCATGCGTGCCGATATAGCTCATTGGCAAATATCCCACCCAGCACAATTAAGTTATCAATTTGGCGTGAATAAACTGTTAAATCTGTGGATTTTGGGTAGACTAAATTAGTCTGTTGTAATGTTGTACTCAAAAAATGATTTTAATTGCGCTATTAACAAATACGGGACTTGAATATTCTGCAGGGAGCGCTTTTTTAAACAATATATTGACGCCTACTTTTTTAGCCGGCGCTATTTTTATGGCGATGATCTGTGCCTTGTGCGTGGTTAAAAAGCCATTACTGCGCTTTAGCTATCTCAGCAATGGGGTACTTGGGTTGGCAGTATTAAGTGGCGGCTTTAACTTTTTGGAGTTACTATTTGCACTGAGTATTGGTTTGCATTTATGGCTGGCATTTTCGCAAAATAAGTGGACTATGCTCACTTTGAGCTGTTGCTCAGCACTCGTATTTACGGTGTGCTTAGCGGCTCATTTACTACTTGAGTTACCTCTTTATTTAATTGTACTGGCGAGCATTGTACTGGCGATGTCTGGCTATTTTGATGATGAAGAACTTGTTGCTGAGGCTGATGACGCAGCGCATATAAATCACTTTATGGAGCCTGCGCCGTTATTAAATCTTCCCGATATTAAGCAGTTACGCCAAGGCTATTACGACTGGCGTAAAAACAATCAACAACGAGCTGCGTTGGTGGTTATCCGGTTGGAGGGGTTTGCTCAGGTTAATCAGCATATTGGCCGAGACTTTGGGGATTTACTATTAGCGCAGTCTGCAAACCGTATTAAGCAGCTACTGCTTATTGAAGAAGTGATTAATTTAGCTGGGGAACAAAAATTAGCTCACCTTGGTGGCCTAAATTTTGCGTTTATATGTAATTTAGCGCAGCAAAAACATCTACATGAGCAATTAATCAATCAAATACTAGGGGCCACCTTGAAGCCGTTTAATGTGGCTAATTGCACTATTAAAGTCAATGCACGGGCCAGTTTCGTTGATTGCGATGAACAAGAAAATAGCTTTGATAATTTAATTTCGTTTGCTTACCTCGCTTTAGATAGCCACCCAAAACAACAAGTGGTGGTGTACCATCAACAAATGAGAATAGAGCAATTAGAACAGCAAGCGCGTTTGAAAGAATTAGCAAATATCGATTTTTCTAGCGAACTTGAATTGTATTTCCAACCCATCATTTGCAATCACGATGAAAAAATTGAATTTTTAGAGTTGTTACTGCGTTGGCAACATCCCAGACAAGGGATTTTATCGGCTAATCGATTTATTGATGATATACGTGTTGCAGGGCTTGCTTATCCATTAGCCACATTTGTTATTGAACGCGCCGCAGAGCTTGCAATGGCACTGCGCATGGAAGGCATAACGATGCCTTTGAGTATAAATTTATTTGGCTCTGAAATGCTAAATGAAGAATTTATCGAATTCCTTGATCACATTTTTATCGAACATCAACTACAAGCTGGCGATTTAATTGTCGAGTGTCCACTTAATCTGTTTATGAGTTTAGATGAGCAAGGTAAAGCAATGGTCGCACGCATCAATAGCATTGGTATTAAAGTCTGTGTGGATGGCCTTGGTGATAGCCCTATTTGGCTTGCTAAGTTACCAAATTTAGCCGTTGCATATGTAAAAATAGCGCCTTCATTAACAGCTGATTTCAGTCATCAAAGCCATGTTCGTAGTTTGATAAGTGGTATGGTTGATATGCATAACCAACAAAATGCGAAGGTAATTTGCGAAGGGGTAGAAACACTGGAGCAGCTTAATTTTGTAAAAAGTTTAAACGCCTATGCCGCGCAGGGTTATTACTATAGTCATCCACTTAGCAGTGTTGGCATGATCTCTTGGTTAAAACAATGGCAAATAGAGCATCCGTAATCGTTTTTTAGTTTGCTTTGGCTTGTAAATAAGCATTCACGAGAGCTGTGATTATTTGCCCTGCATCGCTCATTCCGGCCTGTATACCACATGGATGTTGGTTGGGGGCTGCTTCACATAAATGCAAGTATTGGCTGTTTACTTGACTGGCAGCTAAATGCACAAAGTGTTCGGCATCGCTAACACTAAAACCACAATTGGTATACGCACTGACGGGCATTAATGAAATGCTATCAAGATCCACTTCAACCCCAAGTGGTGCATCAATTAGATTATATAGTGCCTGCTGGCATGCTTCAGTTAAGGTTTTTTCGCGCCTAACTTGCAGCGCTTGGTAGCTATCATAACTAAATTGGGCAGCAGCTAAAGCATCAATAATTGCTTGATTGTTTTTCAGCTCGTGCATGCCAATAACATGATAATTATTTAAGTGTTGCTCGTTATATGCATAGCGAAAACCATTACCACTATGGCGGCCTTCACAGTCACGGAAATCGGCATGAGGGTCAAAGTTGATCGCGTTTATTGGGCGCTGTTTATGCTTGCTTAATGCGCGAATAATACCAAGGCAGTTATTATGGCCACCGCCAATAACGATTGGCTCTAACCCTGCAGTAAAAATTAAGCTCAGCACTTGCTCAACACGTTGATCAAGTTGGGCGCATAACTGGCGTAATTGTGTTAGTTGCTGAGGATTCTGGTTTGATAAATCGCGCGCCGCAAGAGTCAAATCGCTGATCGCGACTTCGCCTAATAACAAAACTTTTTCGTTCGCTAAAAATTGGTTATCAGGTTGATTTAAAAAGCGCTTAAGAAATGCTTGCCAGCCATCTTCGGCACCACCATTGCCTAAGTTGGCGCGTGGCCCGATATCTTCGCAAATACCTAGTAATACATACTTAATACCAAATTGCGCGGCATCGTGCATGGCTTGTAAAGGATCAACACCAGTGTCAAGTAGGGCTATTGACTGCCATGCTTTTCTTTCATTAGCGCGACTGCTACACCAAGGTTTTACAGTCGCTTCATCATAGATATGTAGGTGGTTTGACACTCGTTATTCTTCTACGATTTCCAGTTCAAGTTCTTCACCAGATAATACAATACCGGTGCTATCTGCATAGATAAAGTCGTCATCAAAGAATGATACACCAGCGAAGTTAACGCCAATGCCGTCTTCACCAGCCCCGGTGCTGTCTGCTGCAACAGGGATTGAAGCAATTGCTTGAATACCTAAATCAAGCTCTTCAAGTTCATCAACATGACGTACTGCACCGTATACCACAATGCCTTGCCAGTTATTTTCTACAGCTAGTTCAGCAAGCTCGATGTCGATTAATGCGCGACGAGTTGAACCACCCCCATCAATTAATAATACACATTCTTCGCCGTCTTGAGAGAGTATGTCGCGGATCAGTTCATTATTTTCAAAACATTTGACGGTTTTAATACGGCCACTAAAATTGTGGCGACCACCAAAGTTAATAAACATAGGTTCGAGCACATCGACCACATCGGCAAAGTGATCGCATAAATCTGAAGTGCTGTAATCCATTTTTCTATCCTTTCTAAAGATACGTGAGCTGATGTTCAGTATACCTTTCTTAAATGCAATAACAACGACTTAATAACAGTAAATTGCGCTCTTTTTAAACAATTATTGCGCTAAAACAGGAAAAGCAATATTAGTGTCTTAAAAGCGTCACTCAATTGTTATTTTCACCGCCTAAGCTGAATTTGTGTACAGAGTTTGCACAATTAAAGGAGCAAGTAATGAGTGAGAACAACATGCTAAAAAAAGTTGTCCAACTGGACCAAAGTTTGTTTTTGATGCTATTTAATGGCAATGCCCCAAAATGGTTAAAAAATTCAGCTTTAGGTTTCTCAAAAACAGGCAATGGAGGGCTTTATGTATTAATCGCTGTTGGTTTTGGCTGGCTTAGCAGTGAAGCTGAATTACGGCTTATGGCGATGACTCTATTGCTGGGCTTTTTAATTGAGCGACCCATTTATTACGTGGCTAAAAATAGTTTTGCCAGAATTCGGCCATGTGATTGTTTAGTAAAAGGCGCTTACATTACGCCCAGTGATAAATTTAGTTTACCGTCAGGGCACAGTGCTGGCGCATTTTTAGTGGCCGTTATCTTAGCGCAGTATTTCCCGCAATTCGCAGAGTTATGTTTTTTGTGGGCAACTGGGGTCGCAGCATCGCGGGTGTTACTTGGGGTACATTTTCCTGTTGATGTAGTGCTTGGTGCATTGATGGGGGGAAGCTGTGGTTTATTGGCAATCTTGATAGTGGCTACCTTATGAAAATACTTTATGGCATTCAAGGAACTGGTAATGGTCATATAACCCGAGCACGGGTGATGGCGAATGCGTTTAAGCAAATGGGGATTGCTGTAGATTATGTGTTTTCAGGGCGAGCCCAGCAGAATTACTTTGATATGGACGAGTTTACTAATTATCGCAGCTTTCGGGGGTTATCTTTTACTACTCAAAATGGTCAAGTCAATAGTTACCAAACAGTGAAAAATAGCCGTATATGCAGATTACTAAAAGATATTAAACAGTTAGATGTATCGGGTTATGATTTTGTGTTTAATGACTTTGAACCGATCACCGCATGGGCAGCAAAACGCCAAGCAGTGCCAGTCATAGGCATGAGTCATCAAGCTGCATTTTTATCACCCAAAGTACCAATGTTTGGGCATAGTTTGCTGCGCCGCTCATTCATAAAATATTATGCTCCTGCTGATACCTACTTAGGCGTGCATTGGCAACCATTTGCGCAAAATATCATTCCTCCTTTTATTGCTCATCATCAGCATGATAATCCAGTCAATGTTGACAATAAAGTATTGGTATATTTACCTTTTGAAGAACTGCGAAGTGTGATTGATTACTTACAAGAGTTTCCTGAAAAAGAATTCTATTGTTACCACCCGCAAGCACAAAATAGTTCAACCGCGAATATTCATCTACGAGCCCCTTCACGTGGTGGCTTTTTAAATGATTTAGCTAATGCCAGTGGTGTGATCGCAAATGCGGGTTTTGAGCTCTCTAGCGAAGCACTAAAATTAGGTAAAAAACTGTTATTGAAACCATTGTCAGGGCAGTTTGAACAAGACGCCAATGCACAAACATTATTAGCAATGAAAGCCGCGCACGTAATGAATTACTTAAACCCCAATGCGTTGGATGATTGGCTCAATAGTACCTCACAAAAACAGATTAATTTTCCAAGTGATCCAAAGCCATTAGTTGAGTGGTTAGCTGCAAGACAGTGGCATAACACACAGGAATTACATCAAAATTTGTGGTCTTCGGTAGGCTAAATTTAAAATCAACTGATTTTTTAAAACACTGTAGTAAAAAACAATAATAATGTAAGCCAATTGTTAGTTATTTAACTATACTATCTTGCAGTGATTTATTTTATAGGCTGTTGTTAATGAGTTTACTCCAAAATTTGACTATTAAACGTCGTTTACAAGTCAATGCATTAGTTGTTGGTCTCGCTATGGTCGTTATGTTGTGCGTCATTATTTATGAGGCACGCATTATGCTAAAACTAAATGAAACGATTCAGTATGCTGAAAAACTCGATATACATGAACTGTCAATGCGCAAGTACGAAAAAGACTTTTTGTTTTATAAACAAGAAAGCAGCTTAGAGTTATTCGATCAAGAATATGAACAGTTGCAGATTAAAATTAAAAAATTGGCTCAATTATCAGCCGAGCTTGATATTGCCACTGTGCAAGTAGAGCAATTTGCAGTACTTGCTAAGCAGTATAATGATGATTTTCAAAAGGTTGTGCAATTACAGAAGAAAATAGGCTTACACCCCAAAGATGCGCTTTATGGCGAACTGCGAGACGCAGTACATAAAGTGGAAACGTTGTTAGACAAACAAGATAACTATCATTTACTCACTTTGATGTTACAGCTTAGACGCTCTGAAAAAGATTTTATGCTGCGTTTTGACCTAAAATATTTAACTCGTTTTGAAGACGGTGTATCGGAGCTTGAGCGCCAAATTCGCAACGAAAACTTAGCTTCAAGTGACCAGTCAGAGCTGTTACGTTTACTTGCTATTTATAAAAGTAAGTTTAAATCGTTAGTTGATGAGCAAGTTGCATTAGGTCTGGATTTAGGTTCAGGTGCACTTGGTAAAATGAGAGACAGCGTTAAACAAAGTGATGATTTAGTTACTTTAATTACAACTGCAACTCAGCAGCAAGTTGAGTCTACTGCTGCAAAAACGCAAATGCTCGCAATAATAATTTTTATTGTTGCCAGCTTGCTGGTGATGATCTTGGTGTACTTTACAAGTCGTTCGATTATCGTCCCAATTGAACGGGTGTATCACACCATCAATGAAATTCGTCGAAATAATAATTTAAGACTTGTTATAGAACACAGTGGTAAAGATGAAGTAACCACCATGACAATTGATTTTAATAGTCTTATAAGTGACTTCAAAAAACTCATTTACGAAGTAAATACAGCTTTAACGACTTTAAATATTGCTACCGATCACTTATCGGAGAGCACCGCAGCAACGAGCTCGGGTATGCAAGAGCAGTTGCATGAAGCTGATATGGTTGCAACCGCCGCGACGGAAATGCAAGCCACCATTCAAGACATTTCTCATAATACCGAGGCCGCAGCCAAAAAAGCAGAATCAACTAATCAAAGTGCTCAACAGGGGCGCAAAGAAGTTGAAGCAACGGTTAAGCAGATCAATCAATTATCCGATTCACTGGGTAATGCCTCTACCGTAGTATCACAGCTTGAAAAAGACGGTGAAACTATTGGCTCAGTATTGGATGTTATTCGTGGTATCGCTGAACAAACTAATTTACTAGCACTCAATGCCGCAATCGAAGCTGCGCGCGCCGGAGAGCAAGGCCGAGGCTTTGCTGTTGTTGCTGATGAAGTGCGTTCACTTGCACAGCGTACTCAAGAGTCAACCAAAGAGATTGAGAGTATTATCTCGATTTTACAAGGGCGTACTCAAGAAGTCGTAAGCATAATGCAACGATGCCGAACACAAGGCGGCGAAAGCGCAGCACAAGCAACAAAGGCGGGTGAACTACTGAACTCTATTACCGAAGATGTGCAAACTATTATGGAAATGAGCACGCATATTGCCACCGCAATTGACGAGCAAAGCCAAGTTGCTTCTGAGGTGAATAAAAACGTCGTGCGTATTCGTGATATCGCCGAAGATGCCTCAGCTCATTCATCAAGAAATGCACAAACTAGCGAAGAAGTATCAGAGCAAGCTAGGGTACTTTACGCCGCGATAGATAAGTTTAAGGTTTAAAAACAGAAGCTAGGTTCTAGGGTTTAGGCTCTAGGAGTTAGCTGAGCTTTAAGCGCTAAGCCATAAGTTTTAAGCAGCCCTGAGTTGTTTGAAAGTTATGGCTTTTTTGTTTTCACACTTTTTTATTTTTAGGTTAAAGGTTACTCTCAGTTTTATTTCTCGACGATAAACCAGTTAATTGGAGCCTCTTTGCTAAAGTGTAATCAGTGTGCGGCTAAAAAAGATTTCAAAATACATTTTTGGATGTCAAAAATAGACATGGTTGGGTTTATCTTTCTCAGCCTTTGTTTATCTATACCCATTGGGATTGTGGCTTTCTTAGCTGAGGAGTCGCAAAGTTTTGCTCGCTTTATTGCTTTTGCCGTTCTAATTTTTGCCGCAATTAAAAAACACAAAAAAGTGGTTGCACTTTTAATCGTTGAGCTTGTTATTGACTGGGCTCTTGATAAGGCTGGAATGTATGAGTTTAACTTAATGGTTGCAACAGCATTTATCCTCACATTCATAAAAATTGGCAGTAAGGTTTATGGATTCTTTTTTCAATGTGTGAATTATAAGTTTGATTTAGACATCTTTTGTCCAAAGTGTAATAAAACATATAAAAAAGTTAGGCTACCAGAGAGCAAGTAATAGCTAACTTAAAGTAAATAGGCAAGGGCGATATCAATCTTTTTACTCTAAAGTGCAGTGCTTTAAATAATAGAAAAGTTATGATTATTTGTAGTGGCTCATATCTTATCTTACAGTTTCGATAAATAGACTTGGACTTCATCTAACTGGCATTTATGAGCAAAAGCGGACGCCGGTAAAAGTTAAACTTAGTCCTGTTTTTTGAGTAGGATCCTAATTTTGTCTGATAACATTATTAACCGCCGTTTTGATGCAAAATAACAAGCTTTGAATTTTAGCTATTTTAATTACTTGTTTACAAAGGTAATTATTGGTGGAATTATAAGAGTATATAATATAAACCGTTTTGGTGTGTTATAAGCACGGATGGATATGAGAGCACTTTATTTACTTTTATTTTTAGTTTCTATCAATGTAAGTGCTGATGCTTACTTTCCCAGCTGCTTTGAGTCCTCTACTTTTGAGAGGAATGGTAAAAAGCTATTTATTACACCAGATGATTTGTTAAACCGTCCTAATTGGGGCTTAGGTGATGGCGAACCACCAATATCAATTGGTAGTGCAACAGAAAAAGTTATGTCATTTCTTCGTGATAAATACAGTGTTGAAGAAGTGATTTTTGCATTTGTTCACCTAAAGAGCCAAGTTTGTTCAATAGACCAGGAAATGCAAATAGTTTGGTTTTACGTTTTCGCTGCTGACTCACCAATTAGTCTTGTTGGTATCTCAATGACTGGACGATTGATTGAGGCCGTAGAATGACATTTTGGAAATATGCTTCTAACAAACCAAGTCATCGGAAAATCACTCACTGGCTGCGCTAAAACGTTCGTGTGTTTTCCGCTGCTTGTGGCATTATATTTCATGAGAATTTTGCTTTCATCTATGCTATCAAAGGGGTTATATATGGATCTTGAAAAACAAATCAAAGTATTTAAAGATTTAGGCTACGAATTCGCAGAAGGTGTAACTAAAGAGCTAATTCTTCGTGATGTATATGAAATGACATGGGAAGAAGAAACGGAAAAACATATTGAAGAGAACCCTTTTTCAATTCTATATTATTTCTATGGATGGAGAGATTCTGCTGTAAAAGGACGCAATTATACAGATGATTGTATTTGGTTCGATTTAGAGTTCTTTGATTCTAGATCTGAATATAAATGGTTTATGGAAAGAATGGGAGTTATTACCCATGGTGATATGATTTTTTCAGATATAACAATAGATACAGATTCAGATGATTGGGAATGGATTGATTTTAAAGTTAACGGTATACCTAAGCGATGGAAATTGGAGAAAACGGGCATAATACCAGATCATTTTGTAGAACGTTTTTCATCTTTAAATAAAGAATTAGGTTTTTCGCGACAGTTTACCTATTACGATAATGGCGGGCAACAATGGGTCATTGATTATGCTAACAAATCAGAACAAAAAGAATTTAATGAAAAAACAGGTTTAAATAGAGAGTGGCTAGGTGAAGGAAATCATTTTAAAGCTCTTCCAGAAAGCCATGATGAAGTACCATCTAAAACTCTACAGCAAAAATTTGTGAGTATATATTCAAAGTTAGCTAGTAGATTTCAAAGTCAATAACAAAAGAAATATAACACATATGAGCCTTAACTCTGTCAATAGGCACTAGTGTTCTTTTTGACCGTCAATTCTAAATCAATAAATAAATTTGTTTACTTCGTCTGACGATGTGGCTGTTAAGGCAGTAGCTTAAGGCAGACACATATAAGCGCAACGTAATAGCCTTCACGTTATTAGCGCAGCATTTGCTTATTTTCCTCTTAAGCGCAGCGCCTCTTAACCGCTTTGTAAATAATTCACTAAATTTTTTGCACAAAGAGAAGGGAATGAACAGTAAATGAGGGAAACTTAGCGCTTAGTATTGGCATATTTAAATAATCGATAATCTAACACGAATATTACTAAGCGATTGAATCAAAATAGCAACTCCGCTATGGTTAAACCATCAATAACAATAAATTAAAAACGAGTTATCCTACAGGCTCGTTAGGATTACGAGAGTATCAATGAAACTTTTAAGCTGGATTTTACTGATATTATTTATATTATCTTATGGTGGTTCTGCATTATTTTGTTCAGGTTTTGTTGATATTATTGAGCCAAATTTTGGTGAATGTTTTAACAGTGGTGTTTCATATTTTGATTATTTTTCAAAAGGTCAGTCTCCTCTTGAAATGTTAGGTGTAAAACTAATTGCGGCATGCTTAGTAATATCATTTGTTATTGGTTTTATTTATCATAAGTTTAAAGTCAGAAAGTAACCCTAACATATATGAGCCTTAACTCAGTCAATAGGCAATAGTATTACCTTTGACGGTTTAAATTCGGTAACGGCCAACTTAAAATCAATAAACAAATTTGTTTACATCGTCTGTCGATGCAGCTGTAAGTAGCTTACGGCAATCAGACTATTTTAGGGCTTATTAAAACCTAAAACCTAGTTACCTAGAGTCTTTTCGTTACGCTTCGCTACACTCAACCAGAACCACATAGTTAACTTTAACGCCGAGCTGCGCTAACTTTCACCTTGAACCTTTTAACTCGCTAACTATACTCTCGCAAACTCGCAAACTCTCAAACTCGCAAACTCCCAAACTCGCAAAC
>NZ_JACJEE010000018.1:0-90610 GCF_014163915.1 Pseudoalteromonas sp. SR41-8 | reverse complement strand
GCAATAGCTCTACCTTCACTAGGTAGCACATCATTATGCCTTGTTAAAAAATTACCTGATATATAGCGTGTTACTTGTACACTTGCACTAATTACATTTTCATTACCAGTGATCTGTCGAATAAAATTAAGGCAAACATCTGAATTCAGATAATTAAAAAGAGCTTTATATAAAGAAAATTCTGTATTTTTATTGATATTATGTCGCCCATAAAAAAAGCCAATTCCATTTGAAGCATCTTTATAGATTGTCCTTTGGAGTTCTCTTTTTTCTTCTGTAGTCATACTCCCTAATTCACGATCTGAAGATTGAATATATTTACCATCTATAGCAAAAGCATTTAGAAAACTCGTCTTATTTTCGATCGCTTCGTGCAAAAGTGATGCACTTTCATCTGTCCATACGTCTGAGAGCATGACCCTTTTATTTTTCATATACTCTTCTTGTATACTCTCCAGCTTTTCACTTATATTTTTTAACTCAACCATTTTTTACCTCATAAAAAAAGCCACTCTAGAGTGGCTTTAAATTAAATTAAATTATTAATAATGCATTAAAATTTAATAGTTGCTCGTAAATATACAAAGCGATCCATATTTACATCATACTCAGTAACTGAGAAGTTGTTTGTAGAGATAGCTATATCGTTATTGCTATATTCTGGTGATGGTTCTTTAGCGAATAAATTCTCAATACCTAGTGTTAACTTAGTATTATAAGCATCTAATGCGTAGCCTACTGAAACATCATGTACAAAGTAAGAACCGATCTCCGCTGCCATACCTGGGTAGTTTTCAGCACCATATAAAACATCGTAATAGTTCTGTAAACGATCTACATAACGAGTTTGCCAATGAGCGTCAAAATCACCCATCGACCAATCAACTGCAAATGTACCTTTATATTCAGGGTAACCAGCATCACCATACTGAATCCCAACTTGATCTTCACCATCAAATTCATTCGTCATCACATATGACAAGTCTAGTGACGTTTTAAAGCTACCGTATTCAGTATCAAATTTATAGGCTGTAAAGAAGTCAATACCTTCTACGTTGTATGAACCTGAATTTTGTAGGAAGTTACGTAAATCAACAACATTACCGTTTGCATCGCGATCAATATAATCACAAGACTGAGCATTATCGCCTGTTGAACATTCATTCAGAAGTCTTGAAGCACCATAACGACCGATTGAGTTTGTAACTTCAATATCATAATAATCGATTGTGAATTCTAAACCATCAACATAACTTGGGTTATAAACAATACCAAATGTTTTTGATTCTGACTCTTCCGGCTTAAGATCTGGCGATGATACATTTGTAATACGAATTTGAGTATTTGCTTGTGCATAACCATCTGGTACACCAGCACAACCTGGAAGGTTAGGAACTGCACCCTCAACTGAATTACATGGATCTGTTAGTGTTGGATATGAATCAGCATTACCTGCATATAAATCCGAAATTGAAGGAGCTCTATAACCTTCAGCCCATGTACCACGAAGTAAAATGTCGTCGATTGGACGGTATTCTACACCCACTTTAGCAGTAGAGTTGCTACCATATGCACTGTGATCTGAGAATCGAATTGCTGGTGAAATAGTTAAGCCTTCAAGAACAGGAATTGATAGCTCAACATATGCCTCGTCTAAGCGGAAACCACCAGAAGTAGCATCACGTTGGTTACCTGACGTTTCACCACTTTGCGTTAGTGGATCTGGAGTATCATAACCAGTCTCTTCACGACGCTCTAAACCGATAGCCATACCAACTACACCAGCTGGTAATTCAAATGCATCACCCGCAAAGTTTACTGTATAATCTTTTAGCTCTAAACCTTCACGCGATACGCTATCAAACGTTACGAAATCAACCATTTCCGGTGTAATTGAACCAGCACCACCAAATAAGTTAAGCGGTACACATGACGTTGATGCGTTACAGTTATCACCAAGTGCCTGATTAATACGCGTTAAATTTAATAGACCTGTTGTTAATACGTCTTGGCTATTTTTACCGTATATATATGATGCATCCCAAACCCAAGATGTATCGCCAACATTACCCTCTAAACCAACCATTGCGCGGTATGTTGTATCATTTTGTTTGTAAATACGATTACCCGCTTCTACAAATCGACGTTGACCTGCATAAGGTACATATCCGTCAACACCAGAACGTGCGCCATCACCATATAAAGTTTCACCGAAAGGGTTATAGATATTATTTGCATGAATATCTACTTTACTTGCAGATGCACCAAAAGACGCACCAATAGTAAGTGGCATTGCAGCTAATAACTGAGATGACTCACGGTTTGTCATCATGAAATCAGATACTACTCTAAGATCATCAGAAAGGTCATAAAAAGCTTGTACGTACATACTATTACGTACTTGTGGAGTCGACAAATAGTTTTCTGGTGCATAGTTATACACATCACCACTGCGATCTCTGAATGAATCAATGCCTACACCTGAACCAGCACCATTTGGAACTAAATCGAAGCCAGCATTAGATTTTCCAGCGTTATTTTCAGTATAACCTTGAGCTAGCAAATCATTTCGAAGTGAATCTGAAATAGCACTAGATGTTAAACGAAGACGGCCTTTTTCTGTTGTTGAACTGTTACCCATTGATGAGATATCACGATCACCAGCCCAAATTTCAGCTTGAGTAACGTGGCTAAGGTTCATCATCAAGCCACCTTTATCAGAGGTGGTACCAATTGTTAAATCAGCTGAATATTGACGGCCATCGTTATATTTTAAGTTTTCACCACCATAAACTGAAAGCTCTGCACCTTCAAAATCTTTACGTGTGATGATGTTCACAACACCAGCTATCGCATCTGAACCGTAAATCGCTGATGCGCCATCTTTAACAACTTCAACACGTTCAATTGATGCTGCTGGAATGGTATTTAAATCAACTGTTGAACCTAAAGATGATATCCAACGTTTGCCATTCACTAAAACCAATAGACGCTGTGCGCCTAGGTTACGCAAATCCATGTTAGTTGAACCATTACCGCCATTATTAAATGCAGTATTCAATGCAGCACCTGCGGCAGGGATTTGCTGTAAGATATTACCGATACTGATCTGGCCACTTGCAGCAATATCTGAACGGTCTAGTACAAGTACAGGACTAGCACTTTCTAAATCGGTTCGTTTAATACGAGAACCAGTAACTTGGATACGTTCTACTTTATCAACACCTTCTTCTTCTGCTGCGAATGAAGTTGCTGAAAATGCAGCTGTTGATGCTGCACCAAAAGCGATCGCTAAGCGAACTGCCTTTGAAACTTTATTATTTAACATTTGATTCTCCCTGGACCACTATATTGTGGGTTATTTTTATTTAGTTTTTGTAAACTATCGCAACACTTAATGTTGCAACTGCACAATGATAGTAAACAAAAAAAACCAAGATGCCAACATTTGTTCACATTAATTTAATTTAAATGTGGGGTAAAATCGATAACATACTGAAAAAAGGTACTAAAACGACTAAAATAGCAACAGTGATATTTAAAACACTTTCCTATGTATACTTTTTAGCAACAAAAACAGCTCAATAATACCCATATTTGGAACTATCTAAAGGAGTTGTAATTGTATTTTATTAGACGAGTTAAAATCTTTATTAAAGGGAAGCAGGATCATTTGTGCGATTGGTTTGAGTTGTTTTTCTACATAAATTGCATAGTCATATTTTTGACTTGTCTGGGTTTGCTGCATGTTTGCATAGAGCTCTGCACCAATATGGGTGTACACATATTCAACAATTTGGCCTTTATTAATGACAAACTCAGGGTGAGTTGCTTGGTATTTTTTGACAGCTTGGACTTGAGGAGGGATGTTTTTTTGATAATCAGCCAAGTGTTGGCCGAGTTTTTTTCTGTATACGAGTTTGTCGTCAAATTCCCCAGCATACAAACGCGTAATGTAACTTTCAATAATCGGTGTTAACATTTCAACAGTAAAACTGTCGCTGAATAAAGTTTCAAACAGTTTGGTTTGAAATTCATGCGCTAATTCTGTCCAGTCACTTCGCACGGTTTCCATGCCTTTGAAAATTAGCTCTTTTTTATCTTCGCATTGTACCTGGCCAACATAACGTTTTTTTGAGCCGGTGGTTTTGCCACGGATAGTCGGCATAAAGAATGGGCTATAAAGTGTTTCGAATTCTATTTCTAAATAACTTTGTGTCGCAAAGCGCTGTTTTATTGTTTGCTGCCATTTTTCATTAATAGTATTCGCTAATTGCTTGCCAATTTCTTTGCAGTTATCTGAATCAAGTTCATCTGGTAGGCTCACAAATGTTGAATCGGTGTCACCATAAATAACAGTATAACCAAGCTCTTCGATCCACAGTCTGCTAGTTTGCATTATTTCATGACCACGCAAAGTAATAGAGCTTGATAAGCGTGGATCGTAAAAACGACACCCCTTTGAACCTAACACCCCATATAAACTGTTCATGATGATTTTTATAGCTTGCGATAGCATGGGCTGAGCAGTGTTTTTTGCATGTTGCCTTGATGAGGCTAACTTTTTTATTAAATTAGGAAGGTGATGCTCAGTGCGAGAAAAAAAAGCGTCTTTAAAACCTGCAATCGCGTTATCAGGCTCCTCTAAGCCGCGAATTAACCCAAGCGGATCAATACAAAACGTTTGCATAATCGATGGATACAAGCTTTTAAAATCCAACACGATAACATTTTTATAAAGCCCAGGAATTGACTCCATCACAAAACCACCAGGGCTTTCAAACGATAAGCCATGATCGCCTAGATTCGGTGCAACATAACCGCTTCGATGCAATAACGGTAAATATAAGTTAGTAAAAGCAGCCACTGAGCCACCCATTCGTTCTAACTCTAATCCTGTTAACTGCGTGCGAACAATAGCAAATTCAATGAGTTTTAACTTTGCAAATATACGATTAACTAACACACAATCTTGACGGTTATACGCCGCTAGCGAGAGTTTATCTTCATTATATTGACGAATAATTTCACTCAAGCGGTTATCGCTTTGGATTAACTTTTTCTCGCCTAGTATTTTATGGCTCACATTAGCCAGTGAGAAACTATCAAAATGATAAGTAGCATTTTTTAGCGTATCTATGCCATCGATAACACAGCGCCCAGGCAGAGTTAAACGGGTAAAATGTCCTTCTCTGATCTGTAATTGACCATTACCTCGACCCAATAATAATTTAACGCCAAGGGCATCCGCGCGTCGATTAAGTACATTAAAATCAAATTCAATGACGTTCCAACCAATAATAATGTCAGGATCTGCTTGTTGTACCAGCTGTTGTAATTGAGTCAGCAAATCAATTTCATCATGGCACCAATGAATAGTCTGTTCACTCTGTTGTGGCTCGCCAACCATAATAACGCAATCAATCCCCTCACCTACTAAACCAACTGAAAACAACACGCCTTCACCACTGCACTCAATATCCAATGACAGCGTTTTAAAACGTGGTTTATACGAATCAGCTGCTTTTAGCTGGGCATTGTCGATTTGGATAAAGCCAGCTTGTTGAGTAACGTCGCCTGTCACCCACACCCCACCTCGAATAAAACGCTCCATTAAAAAGCGATCGCTGTGGCGTACATCACCTTCATATACTGTGATCTGGTTTTCTAGGGGTTGGTTTTCTAAAAGCTGCCTTGCTTGATATAACGCTTGTGAGCTTGAAAAATAGCAAGCGATGCATTGTTCGCCACTAAAGTGTTTAATCGCAACGTCTTTAAATTCGACATTGATATTGTGCTTTGATAACAACTGAGCAGCTAAAGCACGTTGTTTTATTAAAATAAAAAATACCGCTTGTTGATTTGGCACTAACACTTTTATTGGACCGTGATCAGAGCTTAGCCAATAGCACAGTGTGATCCCGCTATGGCGGCTATACTTATCAGCAGAATATTGTTGCCTAGAAAGTATAAAGCCTTGATAGATTGCTTGTGTCAATGTTCGATCCCAATTAATATACAGCACTGTGATTATATACATACTTTAGGTTATTAACCCATGCTTTCTGATGCATTAAAAACAACGATAAGAAAAATTCACAAGCATGTGGCCGATAACCTCAGTGATTATCGCCCTCGCAGTAGCCAAAATTATTTAGTAGCCGAAATTGCAAAAACACTGGCGGGCGAGTACCACAAAAAACAGCGGATCTGCGTTATTGAAGCTGGTACTGGTACGGGTAAATCGCTGGCTTATTGTTTAGGTGCATTACCGCTGGCGCTTGCACAAAAAAAGAAGTTAATTATTTCTACTGCAACGGTAGCCCTTCAAGAGCAATTAATAAGTAAAGAACTCCCCTTTTTTAAAAAATATTCAGGCCTTGATTTCAAGTTTGATTTAGTCAAAGGCCGCCAGCGCTACCTATGTGCTCACAAGCTACATAATGCGGTTAATGGTGACAATCAAACACAAATGGACTTTATGCCCACCCTTACTTCGCCATTAAGTGCGATGGAAACTAAATGTTTGCAGCAACTCTATGATGCTTACACCAATAAAAAGTGGCAAGGCGATCGAGACAGCTGGGCAGATACTATCCCTGATCGCGTTTGGGGATTAATTGCTTGCGATAAACATGCTTGTCAAAGACAAATGAAAGCACATCAAACCTGCCCTTTTCAACTTGCTCGTCAACGCTTGATGCAAATGGATGTATTAGTGATTAACCATTCATTATTATTAGCTGATCTTGATTTAGGTGGCGGGAAAATTTTGCCCGAGCCAGATAATAGTATTTACGTTATTGATGAAGCTCATCATCTTGCTCATATTACGCGTGACTTTTCATCTGCCGCAGCGACGATTAAAGGCACCATTGATTGGCTTGATAAACTCACTAAATTTAGTGGCAAAATGGCCAAAGTATTAGTAGGTCAAAAAGCCATTGGGCAAAATTTTAAGCTCTGTGACAGTATTAATGATGCCAATAAAGACTTAAAAGTTGTTCGCGATATTTTGGATAATGCCGATTTTAACTATTCAAAAGACGATACATACCGATTTGAACATGGTGAAATACCTGAATCGTTACACGCTAAAGCCAAAGATATCAGCGAGGCGACCCTCGATGCTCTGCGCTGCTTAAATAAAATGCACGATACCTTAGTACAAGATGTCAGTGATGGTGATATCAAACCCTATGTTGCCGATCCTATTTTAGGCGAAAGCGGTCATTACATTAATCGTTTAGAGCAACTAAACAAACTTTGGTATAGCTACGCCACCAAGGGTGAAGGCACACCACATGCACGTTGGATAAAGCGTTTAGAATACAAAAACCATCACGACCATCTACTCAGCGATTGCCCTATTGAAGTTGGCTACTATTTAAAAGATAAACTGTGGCGACAATGTGCCGGTGCGGTTTTATGCTCAGCGACCCTGACTGCACTTGGTTCATTCGATCATTTTGCTTACGAAAGCGGTCTTACTAAAGAAGCAGGTGTAAAATACTTAAAAGTACCTTCTCCGTTTGATTATCCTAATCAAGCCACTTTGCACATACCAACATCACACATCGAGCCGACCGATAAAGAATTTAGTGATCATCTGGCCAAAGTATTGCCGGATCACTTAAATACGCAACATGCTAATTTAGTGTTGTTTGCGTCTTACTGGCAAATGGATCATGTAGTAAAAGCTTTGCGCGCTAAAAACCTCGACATTTTAGTACAAGGTGAAATGTCGCGTGAAGCACTGTTAAAGCAACATACAAAGAATATAGATGCGGGTAAAGGCAGTATTTTATTTGGCACACAAAGCTTATCCGAAGGACTCGACTTACCGGGTAAATACCTTGAGAACTTAGTGATCACTAAAATTCCATTCGCGGTACCCACCTCCCCCATTGAAGAGGCACAAGCAGAATTTGTACAAAGTAAAGGGGGTAATCCGTTTTTATCTATCACGGTGCCTGATGCGGCTAAGAAATTAGTGCAAAGCTGTGGTAGACTGCTGCGTAAAGAGAACGATCAAGGGCGCATTACAATCCTAGATCGCCGTTTAGTGACCAAGCGATATGGCAAAGCCATGCTTGACACATTACCACCCTTTAAAAGACAAATAGATTATTAATGTTTGAACTTGCACTAGACCCAACAACCTGGGCACTTCTTTGCGCAGTGGCACTTGCCGCAGGCTTTATAGACGCAATAGCCGGTGGTGGTGGCATGTTAACCGTGCCAGCACTTTTAACAGCAGGATTGCCGCCCCATTTAACACTTGGCACTAACAAATTAGCCGCTAGCTTTGGCTCACTCACCGCAAGTGTTACTTACTTCCGTAAGCAATTATTTAATCCTCAATTTTGGGCAGCGTCAATTATAGCAACCGCCATTGGTGCTTTACTTGGTACCCTTATTGTTGACTACCTGAGTATTGAATTTTTAAACAAACTACTGCCTATTGTTATCATTATGGTAGCCTGCTACAGCTTATTTGGCAGTTTAAGTACGGTAGAACATGATCAATTACCACCATTGAACAAAACAACTAAAATAAAACAATGGCTACAAGGCTTAAGCTTAGGCTTTTTTGATGGCTTGGCAGGCCCTGGGACCGGGACTTTTTGGACTGCATCAAATAGTTTACTCTACAAAATGAGTTTACTGCTAAACTGTGGTTTAGCCCGTTCAATGAATTTTGTGTCAAATTTTGTATCACTGATCACTTTTGTAGCGCTTGGTCATGTTAACTTTTTACTCGGCATCACAATGGGCTTCTTTTTGATGTTTGGAGCCTGGCTTGGAGCTCATTCAGCAATTCGGTTTGGCAGTAAGTTTATTCGTCCTGTTTTTAATACTGTGGTGATAATTTTAGCGTTAAAACTAATTTACGAGGCTTATTTATAAAATGCGAACAGCTTCTTTTGATAAGCTTTGCCAACAAGTTGCAACCTTAAAGCAGCATGCTGAGCAATTTGATAAAGCCAAGTTATTTGCTAAAAACCGCTATATGCAGGCACAACCCAGTTTATTTGACCGAGGTGTGTTTACTACTAAAAGCATGAAATTAGTTGATTATGTGTTAGAAATTGAAGATGAAGTTAATAGCCTTCCACCACTGGAGCGTCGCCATGCTCATAATTATGCTTTAGAGCGTATAGGTAATCAGGTGCAAGCCGTATTTAACGTCATTAAATCAACCCCTATTTGGGAAAAAGAAAACAAAAGCACTTACAAACCCCGTAGTAAAACCTATAATAAATCGGCACCTTACCAACAAGCTGTAAAACAAATTATGCAACCCGCCCATGAGCTATATGACGAACTCAAACAAAATCATGAGTTCGAGCGTCGCTTAGTGCTAATGGTTGAAGAATGTAAGCTAAGAATGCAAAATGTGGGTCCTGTAAAAGCAAAAGCCATTAATTTAGAGATCCTTGCTCTTCATGGCCGCCTTGGTCGCTGCCGTAAGGCAATATCTGCCACCGAAGAAAAAATTCAAATAGTTGAAAAACAACAATTACGCTAGCTATGACTGTTTTTTATCATCCACTATACTCTGCGCTTGAACTGCCTTTACGACATCGTTTTCCAATCGCTAAATATAAATTGCTAAAACAAGAAATTGCAGAGCTTGGTTTTACTGACTTTATTAGCCCAAATAAAGCGACTAATGAACAGCTCCAGCTTTGCCACAGCCATGAGTATGTTGAACGCTTTATTAGCGGGCAGTTAACTGACAAAGAAATAAAGAAAATGGGTTTCCCATGGTCAAATCAACTGGTAGAGCGCACTTTATTTTCTGTTGGTGCAAGTATTCAAGCCTCTGAATACGCTTTAAAAACGCAGCTGGCGGTAAATCTCAGCGGCGGATATCATCATGCTTATAATGCTTACGGCAGTGGTTTTTGTATTTTCAACGACCTCGCGGTTGCTGCCGCTCATCTCATTAACACTGAGCAAGCATCAAAGGTGCTGATTTTTGATTGTGATGTACACCAAGGTGATGGCACAGCCGAAATTTGTGGCTCTCTTGATGGAGTGATTAGCTGTTCGATTCATTGTCAGCAAAACTTTCCACGTTTAAAGCAGCATTCTGATTATGATTTCTCACTCAACACTGGCTGCAGCGATAATGAATATTTAAAAACAGTCGCTAATGCCTTGGCTTTTTGTATCCGTCTTCATCAGCCTGATATTATTTTATATAACGCCGGAGCTGATATTTGTAGCCAAGACGAATTAGGCTATTTTGATGTTAGTTTAGAGGGTGTATATCAACGCGATTCGCTGGTTTTAGCAACCTGCAAACAGCACTCAATTCCTTTAATGTGCGCGCTCGGTGGCGGTTATCAGCGAGATACACAAAAGTTAGTTGAGGTTCATAAGCTGCTTTTTCAAGCGATTGTCGATTTATACCCGCACTTGGTATAAACTAAAAACAGCTTAATACTACCAAGGTAGATAACACAGTGCGATTACATGACGACATACACAATTACTATGAAAAAATTATGATTGAAGAAATCATTAAACGACAACTTGAAAAGCACTATAATGAAGACGTAATGGCTGATTTTTGCTGTACTGTATTAAACCAACTACCTGCCCGATACATTCGTTATGATGTGGATATGGAGTTTTACTTACCACAGGTCGAACGGATCCATATGGAGGAACGAGTAAATATTGCCATTGATGTAGCAATCAGCCAAATAGCGAAAAAAAAGGGCGGACATGAGTAAAGAGTTAACCCAAGCACCTACACACGTAAAATTAGCCGTAGACTTAATAATGCTGCTTGAACAACATGAAGTTGCCGCTGATGATGTGCTCAAAGCACTTGAAATAATCAAAAGCGATTATGAAAAAAAGCGCCTCAATACTAACATACAGCCAGCATAATTTTCTGGCTGTAGTACATTTGCATAATCGTATTATTCGTCTTTAAAAATTGCCACGTAGGTCGCTTGCGTATTCGATTTACTGGCCCGATACATACCACTAGTATTAAACGGTAAACTGATATTACCTTTACCATCAACGATGATCACTCCTCCAGTACCACCAATGGGCTTTAGCACACTATTAATCACTTCATCACCCGCTTGTGTAATAGTCTTACTTTGATATTTAACTCGTGCGCAAATATCAGCCGCGACGTTATAACGAATGAAATACTCGCCGTGGCCAGTGGCAGATACCGCACATGACGCATTTTCAGCAAATGTACCTGCACCAATTACAGGGGCATCACCAATGCGACCAAAACGCTTTGCAGTCATCCCACCCGTTGAAGTACCTGCCGCCAAGTTACCATTTTTATCAAGTGCAACAGCACCCACAGTGCCCATTTTATAATTGACGGGTAACGCCTGATGCGCAGCTTGATAATCTTTACTGGTAGCTTTGGCTTTATCTAGTTTTTCTTTTGCTTTTAATAACGCTTTATAACGGTTATCCGTATCAAATAAGTTATTTTCGACCAATGGAACGCCCTGCTCTTTGGCAAACTCTTCAGCACCTTGACCACTGAGCATGACATGAACCGATTCTTCCATCACCAAGCGCGCTAAATTAATCGGGTTTTCAATATGTTTAACACCCGCAACAGCGCCCGCTTGACGATCACGACCATCCATAATTGACGCATCTAATTCATGGCCGCCGTCATAGGTATATACCGCACCTCGACCGGCATTAAAGTATGGCGAGTTTTCTAATACATTGATTGCAGCGGTTACTGCATCTAGGCTTTCGCCACCTTGCTCAAGTACTTTATAGCCAGTTTCTACCGCCTCTTTGAGTTTAGAGCGATAAGCTTTTTCTTGCTCTGGAGTAAAACGGCTTTTTTCAATCGTGCCCGCCCCACCGTGAATAGCGATAGCCAAAGGTGTACTAGCGCTTATGGCTAATGGGCTAAACGTTATACAGCACGCACTAACTAAAGCGCTAAAAAGTGACTTGTTCATACAGGTAGCTTGTGTTGGAAATAAGTATAACCAATGTGAATAAATTGGCGCTAAATTACAACCCTAACCAGATAAAAGACATAAAAAAAGCGCCCAAAGGCGCTTTTTAATATTTCGTTTAAATTACGCTTGTTGCGCTTTCAAACGAGCTAAACGTGCTACTTGATGCGTAGACGTTAAGAAAGAGAAAATAGGCGCTAAATAACCACGCTTACGAAGCTCTAAAAAGTCTTCGTCGCTTAACTCGTTAAGCTTTTTCTCATCAATAAGATAAATACCATTGATGTCTTTTTTCTCGCCTTTAATATCAACTGTTAGTGTTTGCGCTACTAAAAGCTCTTTATCAGCAAGATATTTTGTGAATGCTTCAGTTACATGAGAAAACTCAATAAATGATACAAGTGCTTCTTTACGACGTTTTAAGTAATCTGTCTCTTCACCGTTTTCAAATAATGCATTTCCTTCAGTTTCACCCACTAATGGGCTTGCTTCGTCAATCACAATACCGTATTGATCTTCTTGTGGGTGTTTAACTAGACCCAGTGGGTAGCGTGTTGTTGCCATAGGAGCAAACGCTGCAGTCCACTTACCGTCTTTTACAAAAAGGTTTTCGCCAGGCTCTAAACCAAACATAGCTACAGCTTGAAATTGACCAGTCTCGTTATTTTTTACGAAAGACATTGGAAACTCATTTGCTACACGCGCGAACTCATGTGCAACGACAGGCACTAAGTGTTGAGTTTTTAAAAATTCTACATTGATGCCGTTTTGAATTTTAGTGTTGGCATGCTTTTCATTGTGTAAAGGCTGTACTTGTTGCTCCGCCATGTTACTGCTCCGTTATTAATAAGTTTATATTTTTGCTGTTAGTACCCTAAGGCTAAAGGTTTTGCTACAAAAATGGAAGTGAAAATTTTGTGTCAATTTGCATGTTACCAAGTAAAATAAGCCTCTCAAACAGTTGCATACAGATAAAAAGTTTATCGTTGTTTTATAGCTTCCTAAAAAGTATATGGCTGGTAATAACCATTTTTAAAAAAGCTATGAATTAATTAGTTGACGTTGAGTACTATTAGCTAAATTCCTTAATACTGCTCTCTGTATAGCTTTTTCTTAAATCTATTATATTTTATTCATAAAAAATAAAATTACTGTTAATTTTAATTTTAATTTTAATTTTTCGTTATATTAAGTATTTGCAGATAAATCTATAACACGTTGAAATTGACCAAGTGAAACAAGGTGTGAATATATCGCCTCTAGCATCCCTTGTTTTTGCAAAGATAATAAAGACTCATCATCTAGAGATTTTAATAAATCCCTATCAACAGAATAAAGGCCTGAAATTTGCTTTTTTTGACCATCACCTAAATCAAATTTAAAAGAACATTCAGTGAGTAGCCCAAGTTCTACCAGTCGACTAGTGAACTGTGTTGATAACTCCTCTTGTCGAGCAAGTTCTTTTAGTTCAACTTGCTTATAAATCAAATAGTCAGAAGGTTCTCCTACATTGTCAAATAGTGCTTCACCATTCTTTTCTGTATTTAATGCAGCGGTTTCAACAGCAAGAAAAACTTGACCTTCAGGCGTTTTAGCTAGCGTGAATGGGTGTTTTTTAACATGTTGAGGCACGTACATTGCATTGAAATGACCATCGTTGTAAAAAACATTTCGACCCGATTCAAGCCCTAAAATAGCAACCATTTTAAATGGGTTCTCATCGCTTGATTTCATAAAGCATACAGGAAAATTGAGTGCTACTTTTGCAATTTCAATAGGGGTGATAGGAACAACATGCTGATCCTTTATATGTGAAAAATTAGCATCAACTTTTACATACTGCCCTTTGTGTTTTTCCACGTTAAAAACTTCAAATTTATCTGACATTAAACACCTATTAATATATTATTATTTACTTAAAAATAGCACGTATAAGAGGTAATTTAAAGTATGCAAATAGATAGATTAAGTATTAATAACATAAAAAATATACAAGAATTTTTGTGCAATTTAAATGAGCCAATTATAATAACAGATTTATTTTCTAATTGGCCAAGTGTTACACTTGCAAAACAATCACCTTTAGCACTTCTTAGAAGCCTTGTTACTCAAGCATCTACTGAATTAGTGGATACTTTAATTATTGACAAGAAGTATAAAGGCCTAATTGGTTATACTGATAATAAATTTAAAAATTACACTTTCGAAAAACACAATGCACCACTTATTTCTGTACTTAAAAAATTAATAATTAATTTTAATAATCAAGGTTCAGATACTATTGCAGTGCAAAGTGCACTAATAAATGAATGTTTACCTGATTTTTGTATTAAGAACTCTGCACCTAAATTTTTAGCTAACGTTCCTCCTCGTATCTGGCTAGGCAATGCTGCTACGGTTCCTGGACATTATGACACTGAACATAATATAGCCCTAAACCTCTGTGGTAAAAGAACTTTTTATTTGTTACCCGCAAATGAAATAAAAAATCTTTACGTAGCACCCATTGATAGAACTGTGGCTGGCCCTGCAATCAGCTTAGTGGATTTTGAAAACCCTGATTTTGAAAAGTATCCAAAGTTTAAAGCCACAAAGAAGAAAGTGTTAACTGCAAGTTTAGAGATCGGTGAAGCTCTCTATATACCTCCACTTTGGTGGCATAATGTAAAAGCCATTGATCCTGTTAATATACTAGTAAATTATTGGTGGGATCCGACATCTACAAAATCGGATTTAGGATTAGAGGCAACAGATAGTTTATTACATAGTATATTAACACTTCGTAATTTGCCTGAATCACAGAGACTTGCTTGGCAAGCTATTTTTTCTCATTATGTATTTGAGAAAACAGATGAATTTAAAAATAAAAGTAATGAATATCACGGTATTCTTTCAAACTCTCATGAAAGTCTAAAGTCAGTTGCAAGTGCATTAAAAGAAAGAATGAAATAGTAAAAATAAAAATGCCGCTATACAGCGGCATTTTTTTACACTCTGTTCAATTAGAATCGGAAGTTTGCACCTAGTACGAATCTACGACCATTTTGGTAGATAGATAGTACACGATCTTCACTAGTGTTGAACTCAACAACTTTTTCATCAGTTAAGTTTATAGCTTCTAATACAACCGAAATATTTTCAGTTACATTATAAGTAGTACTAAAATCTAACTGACCGTAGTCATCATTCCACAATTCTGTACCTGATGAATGAAGTCCTTTGTACCATTTAGTACGATAGTTATACATTGCACGAACAGAAAACATATCATTTTCATAAAATGCAGAAGCGTTTAACATATTTTCTGATGCGCCCATAACTAAACCTGAACCAGGATTTGCTACATCACGTTCGCCATCATTATTTGCATCTGTGTATGTATAGTTAGCAGACACACCAAAACCATTACCTAAATCATACTGAAGTGATGCTTCTAAACCTGTTGTAGTACCACCTTCACCATTTGCAGGACGAGAAACTGTTGCTGTAACCCAGCTAGAAGTTTGCTGATCATAAAAATCTTGTGAAGATGTAGCTGTAGTTTGATAACTTTCAATATCTTTATAGAATAACGTTACAGCGAATAATGACGCATCATCAAAATAGAACTCCCAAGCGGCATCAAACTGATTTGCTATTTGTGGAGCTAGATTAGGATTACCGGCTTGTGCTGTAGGGTTGGTTTCACCTAAATCACCAGGCGCTGTAATTGGTGATATATCAAAGAAGTTAGGACGAGCCATTGTTCTAGCAGCAGAAAGGCGGACAATTTGGTCTTCGGCTAAGTCATATGACAAGTTAAAGTTAGGTAAAATCTCTGTATAGCTGCGAGATTCAGTAACCCATTCTAGTGTCGCAGGTGCTAAATCTGCATTTTCACCTGGATTTTTAACTGTTAATAGACTAAAGGAGTCTGAAGAGTATAAGTAACCTGAAGAGTCTTGATCTGTTCTCGCTACACGAATACCGATATTACCGCGGTAATCATCGCCAGAAAAATCACCTTGTACATAATAAGATGTTTTCTTTTCAACTACCTCAAAGATCTCGCCTAAATTTTTATGTACAGCATAAGATGCATTTGGACCTAAGCCAAGTTCTATCATTTGAGCGCTGTTATGGGTTAATTGTTGAGTGATATCACCGTTAACAACATCGGCACCAACGCTATCAGTACCTACCGCAAGATCACATTTAGCTAAGGTATCACATTGCGAAGACAAAATCTGGGCCATGTAATTAGGGCTTGTACCATCAGTTGCAACACCCCAATGCCAGCTATATGCATTTCTGTCTTGTGTACGTTTTTGATCGCGATATTTCACACCAAATTTAACAGCTGTGAATGCACCTAACTCTACAGGAACATCAAAGTCTACTTGTCCATATGACTCATCATCAGTTGTTGGTTTATTTCCACCCCAAATCCAACCACCATTAAATTTAGATGGATCAGTACCATCAACCCCAGCATTTACTGTAGGTGTAGAGCCTGTTAGATCGAAGTTATAGTCACCTTGTCCACCATATTCCCATGATGTTTCATTTAAAGTACCACCTTCAGCTGCAGTAGTACCTAACTCAACATTCATAGAGAAAGAATCAGTTGCAAAGTCAACATCTAGGTGAATTGAGTTTGTATCTGTTTTTGAAATACGGTTGATGTGGTTCCAGCGAACATCGGTACCACCAGTGCCTTTTACTGCATTACTGCCTACGTATGTTAAGTCAGCCCCTGCGCCAGGATTCATAAGTAAGAAATTAGAGTTAGTGTTATTAACATCCATTTTCGAATCTAAGATGTTTAATGTTGCGCTAAAATCATCAGAAGGTGCAAACTGAATTGAACTGAAGAAAGTTGTTCTTTCACGATCTTGACGGAAAACAGGAACGCCCATAGTACGTGGAGTATAAGTACCGTCTGCTGAATTTGCATCCCAACCTAGTACTTCAAAACCTTCACGACGAACTGTACGGTCAGATTTTGAACCTGAGATCAAAATACCAAACTTTTCGTCTTCGTTTTTCCAAGAATAAAAGCCTTCAACTAATGGATCATGTTCTTCTGATGATTCTGAGTACTGGCTCTGTAACGTGATATGAGTAGTGCCAGAATCTAAATCGAGTGGTTTACGAGTTCTTAAAATAACAGTACCACCAATTGAACCTTCATCTAAGCGGGCTTCTGGTGATTTGTATACTTCAAGGCTACTTACAAGTGAAGAAGGTAGCATAGTGAAGTTGAAACTACGAGATGGGTTATCAAGTATAAACCAATCTGCTGTACCTACGTTTTGACCATTTAATAAAGTACGGTTTTTAGTCGGATCTGAACCACGAACAGTAATTTTTTCACCTTCACCAAACTCACGGCTAACACCAACACCTGTAATACGTGAAAGTGATTCAGCAACGTTTTTATCTGGGAATTTACCAATATCTTCTGCAGTAATGGAGTCGACAACAGCATTTGCAAAACGCTTATTGTTAATATCAGCTTTAGCTGAAGCGCGAATACCACGTACCTCAATGACTTCTACGTCTTCTTGAACTTTTACTTCATCAGCTGCGAATGCAGCACCAGTGAATCCGGCACTCATTACAAGACCGATATTTACTGCTAATAAGCTTTTTTTAAAATTTTTAGCTAACACAGGATTCCCCTTGAATCATTTTGTTGGTTTTATTTATCACTTCTGCCCAGTGATGATGACAGCGTTGTCATCTAGTAACAAACCATACACTCTAAATTACATTTGTGCTACATCTTTTTAGCCGTTTTGTGCAAAAAAATAGCTATAAAAATACTAACCAATTGAATATTAATAGATTAAAAAAATAGAGTTTATAAATTGTTACAGTTTTACGGCGGGAATATAGCATGGTTAAGTTCAAAAAGAGAAAACCAAATGCACTGTTTTAGGTAATTTTATGATTTTAGATAAGTCTTAGTGTAAAAAAAACGTTCCACTTCAACTATACAGAAATGACATTTCGCTTATTTGCTGATAAAGATATAACTTTAGCTGGATGAACAAAAACACATCTTTTCACATTAATATTGCAGAAAAATTAGGGCAAATAATTTATCAAGGGGAATTTATTAATAGTTATCAATATCAATGACAGCGTTGTCATTTTGTATTTTAAAGAGTTACGCTATTAATGTCTACCTTTATTTTCCCCCATAGCCTACCCTTTTCATTGAAAATTTTAGAGAGCTATAGGAACCGTGAAAATTACTCATATAATTGTTCTATATGGATAATTTTTAATGTAGTTAGTGAAGTTTTTTAAACCACTAAGATGCTCATGTTTTTAATAAAGTAGGCATAAGTAGCCACATTTCAACAAACAACTAGTTAACTCACACTATTTGTGAGGCTTGTTATTTAGTGAAGATAAGTCACTTACAGATAGATCACATTACGCTCCAAACTTAATAATTGCCGGGCGTTATATAATAACAATCGACTTAAATATTTAACCATTCTAGCGAAGCTATAAATGGTCAGTAACTTAACACGATTGTATAACTGTTGTTTTCGATAAAAATAAATAAGCGAAAATAATAAAGATCTTGCAAGTGCGATACAGATAAATTTAGAAGAGAAACAAAAATGCAGGCTTTATAGCCTGCATTTTAAAGTTTGGGTCGATTGGGGTCGTTACGGAGCCCAATAAACTTCAATATTTATTGTTGGGTGATTTAAAACTGCACGTAGTGGCATGTCGTTTTCATCTCCACCGGCTTTTGCTGCTTTATATACAGCAAGCTTTTCTTCTCCACTGATCAGTAACTTAACTACTTTAGACTGCGCAATCGCTGCTAAAGTTAACGTCATACGTTCGGTAATATTCCCTGTTACTTCACTTTCAATAGCATTAATTGCACATACCAATTGTGATGTTTCAAGCCCTTGCTGTAAACCGCCCGCATGTGGAAATAATGAAGCGGTATGACCATCCGGTCCCATGCCTAATATAGTAACATCAAATGGACGTTTCAGTTGTTGGTACGCAGCTTCACATTCTGCACTACCCTGTTGCGCAGTCTCGGCATTATTTTTCATAGTAATGAAGTTAGCTGCCGCGCCATGATTTTGTAATAACGTGCTCTTAATAAACGCTTCATTACTTTTTTCATGTGCTACATCAACCCAACGTTCATCAACCATAGCAACATCTATCTTTGCCCAATCTAATGCTAGATTAGATAAGTGCTTATAAGCGGGTGCAGGTGATGAGCCACCTGATACCATCAGCACGGCACGGCCATCAGCTTCAATACCGCTGACTAAACTTTGTTCAAGTGTTGTAGATAACTCAGCGGTTAATGCATCTTTTGAATCAAAAAATTTCTCTACGATGGTTGCCATTGTTATGCCTTATCGCCAGTGTTAAACCAAACATGGTTATTTTCAGCTAATAGTTCATCAGCATCATCAGGCCCCCAGCTACCAGCACGGTATAAAGCAGGCTTACCTTTTTCTTGCCAGCGCTCGATAATTGGGTCAATCCATTTCCAAGCTTGACGTACTTCATCACGGTGAATAAACAGGGATGGATTATTTGCAGCCGCATCTAACATCAAGCGCTTGTAAGCATCTGAATGGAAACCATTGCTATAAGCTTGCGATAGCTCAATGTTCATGGTTACCGGCTCTAATTGCATCTCTAAATTATCAAGACGCTTTGACATCAAGGTTAATTGAATTGTCTCTTCAGGCTGAAGGCGGATAACCAAACGGTTTGGTTCAATATTGCCAACATTATCACCGTAAACATTGTGTGATACTTTTTTGTATTCAACGACAATTTCGGCACAACGTTTTGCCATACGTTTACCTGTACGAAGGTAAAATGGCACGCCCGCCCAACGCCAGTTATCAATATGAGCACGAATAGCAACAAATGTTTCTGTTTTACTTGAACCTTCATTTAACTCTTCTAAGTAACCTGGGACAATTTTGCCATCCAAATCACCGGGTACATATTGACCACGAATGATGTTGTCATCTACATCCGTTGCAACAAGTGGGCGCAATGATTCTAATACTTTCAGCTTTTCGGTGCGAATGCTGTTTGCATTAAGTTTATTTGGTGATTCCATCGCGACTAAACATAACAATTGT
This sequence comes from Pseudoalteromonas sp. SR41-8, assembly GCF_014163915.1. Taxonomy (NCBI): domain Bacteria; kingdom Pseudomonadati; phylum Pseudomonadota; class Gammaproteobacteria; order Alteromonadales; family Pseudoalteromonadaceae; genus Pseudoalteromonas; species Pseudoalteromonas sp. SR41-8. The sequence goes on along the minus strand of NZ_JACJEE010000018.1, from coordinate 70,500 downwards.
AATAAATGGTTTTGCACCATGTCACGTAAAGCGCCGGCTTTATCATAAAAACCAGCACGGCTTTCAAGGCCAACAGTTTCAGATAAACTGATTTGAATATTATCGATTGATTTAGCATCCCACATATTTTCAAATAATGAATTTGAAAAACGCAGTGCCATTAAGTTTTGTACCGTTTCTTTACCTAAGTAATGATCAATACGGAAGATTTGCTCTTCGCTAAAATATTCAGCAATTTTTGCATTGATCTCTTCTGCTGAATTACCGCAATAACCAATTGGTTTTTCAACAACGACACGTGATGTAGCAGTGATCAGACCTTTGCTAGACAGTATTTCACAGCAGCTACCATATACCGCAGGTGGAAGTGATAAATAGAACACCCGAGATTTGTCTGCATCGTGCTCATCTAGTATTGTTTTTAATTTATCCCAATCATCGTCTGCTTCGGTTACATTCGTGACTACTGGCACCAAGCACGCTGAAAAAGCTTTCCAATCTTTGGCATTAAACTCACCTTTACCTAAAAATTCTTTTAGTGCTTGATGAGCTGTTTCTATGTATTCCGCACGTTTACTTTCTTCACGAACCGTCGGTAAAATACGCGAACCTTGTGGAAGGTTGCCTTCTTGATATGCGCGATACATTGCAGGTAATAATTTGCGTAATGCAAGATCACCACCGCCCCCAAAAATTACAATATCAAAAGGATTTAGCATAATTTACTCTCTACGTTTGCTATGCCCCGTTGTCGACTATCCACTATTGATAGTGCGGGCATACATTCTTGTTGTTTAGTTGATGTCAGCTTTTTGGCATCGTACTCGAGAAAAAGCCTGTTGAATTCGCTTGTTTTATCGCTGAATATTGATTCAGCTGTATTCATTTCAAACTGGTAATTAAATGAGTCTTAGGGGCTCTGTATATCCTCTCACAAATATACAGGCCCTAAGAACTCCAGCGCTACCCGTTCAAAGGTATTTGGTTGCACAGCAGATGTGTATCTGCTGTACGAATTTTTTATTGCGCTCGACGTTGTTTATAATAGCTCATTAAGCCATTTGTCGAACTATCATGTGGATGGTTTATATTATCATCCAGTAACTCAGCTTCAATTTTTGAGGCTAAGCCTTTACCGAGCTCAACACCCCATTGATCGAAAGAACAGATCTCTAAAATGATGCCTTGGCAGAAAATTTTATGCTCATATAAGGCAATTAAGCGACCAACCGTTTTTGCATCAACCGTATCTAACAGCATTGATGTTGTAGGACGGTTACCACGGTGGATTTTATGATCAATTAGCGCGGCTATTTCAGCCTCTGATTTACCTTTTGCGGTTAAATCAGCGCGAACTTGCTCTGCATCAACCCCCATCATCATCGCTTCTGTTTGTGCAAAAAAGTTCGATAATAAAATGTCGTGATGCTGACCAATATTAACCTGAGGTTTAATAGAGGCAATAAAATCAGCCGGTACAATCACATTGCCTTGGTGCAAACACTGATAAAAAGCATGTTGACCATTAATTCCGGTCATCCCCCAAATAATTGGCACTGTAGTATACGGTACGGTATTACCCGCAAAATTAACGTGCTTACCATTACTTTCCATTTCACCTTGCTGCAAATAAGCTGGCAACATGTGTAATGCTTGATCGTAAGGTAAAATAACCTGTGAGTCGAAACCTAAAAAGCTGGTATTCCATACGCTCAACAAAGCCATTAATAATGGTACATTTTCTGCAAATTCGGCCGTTTTAAAGTGTTCATCAACTTCAAAAGCGCCTTCAAGAATCGCTTCAAATGCATCAAAGCCTAAATACAATGCAATTGGTAAGCCTATCGCACTCCATAATGAAAAGCGACCACCTACCCAATCCCACATTGTGAATACGTTTTCATCAGCAATACCAAACGCTGCCGTTTTTTCTAAATTAGTGCTCACTGCTACAAAGTGCTTAGCAATAGCTTGCTTGTCATCGGCTGACTCTAAAAACCATGCAACGGCGGTTTTTGCATTGGTCATGGTTTCAGATGTAGTAAAGGTTTTTGACGAAATCACAAACAAAGTTGTTTCAGGATCGATGTCTTTCAATACTGACGCAATTTGTACGCCATCAACATTTGAAACGTAATGTACTTTTAATGAGTCATCTGTATAGCTTTTTAGTGCTTCAGTGGCCATTTGTGGGCCTAAGTTTGAACCACCAACACCAATGCTCACAACATCTTTCACGGCTTTACCGGTATAACCTAACCATTTCCCGCTACGTACTTTTTCAACGAACAACTTAATTTTTTGTAATTCAGCGTTAACCACCGAACTTACATTCTCGCCATCTACAACTAATGATGATGCACTACGGTTACGAAGTGCAGTATGAAGCACGGCTCTATCTTCGGTGATATTAATTTTTTCACCGCTGAACATTTTATCTCGCCAGTTAGCGATATCGCACTCTTGTGCTAAAGACAGTAACTGTGTCATCACACTGTTATCAATCAATTGTTTTGAATAATCAAATAAAACACCTGGGATCTGAGTCGAAAATTGCTCGAATCGCGTGCTGTCATTGGCAAATAAATCTTTAAGATGAACTTCCTTCATCTTATTTGCACTTATTTTTAATGCTTGCCAACTAGCTAACTGTGAACGACAACTCATTTTTAACATCCCCTTAAACTTGCAACAAACTGATTTATAACTATCTTTATATTAATAAAGTGAACTGATAGCGTATTAACTTACAAAGAAAATTAACGATAAGTTAGAATGACAACGCTGTCAACAAGCTACTTTTATATTTTACAATCGAGATAATAACGCACTTTTACTCATTTGACACCGGTATCATAAAAATTATCTCAATTATTTTACTGCTAATTTTACTGAACATTAGATACACTAACTGGTCTTGATGAAGAAATAATGAATAACACGTTTGTTAAGTCTACTTAGGTGTATTCTTATCAGGACCATGACAACACTAAAACAATAACCTAAAAGTAACTCTATGAAAGTAACTATAAATGATGTAGCGAGGCTCGCCGGGGTTTCGATGAAAACGGTTTCACGGGTAATAAATAAAGAACCATCTGTTCGTAAAAAAACTTACGATACAGTCATGGATGCTGTAAAAGAGCTGAACTATCAGCCAAATCTTGCAGCACGAAACCTAGCTGGTACGTCATCATTTACGGTAGGCTTAGTTTATGACAATCCTAATGCGTATTATGTGATTGATATGCAAAATGGTGTGCTTTCTCGCTGTAAAGATGAAGGCTATGAATTGGTGATCCATCCATGCACTTATACAGATGCAAACATGAAAGATGAATTTATCACCATGATAAAGCGCTCTCGCTTAGCTGGGCTTGTGCTTACACCGCCATTATCAGAGCAAAGTAGCATCACCAATTTACTCGATGAGTTAAATATTCATTACGTTAGGGTGTTATCTGGGCGACCATCAGATGATGATCAAGACACCTGTATTTATGTTAACGATTATAAAGCCGCGTATGAGATCACCACTCACCTTTTAACTCATGGACATGAAAATATTGGCTTTATCTGTGGCGATAAAGAACATAAATCGACGTCTGAACGTCTTGAAGGTTATAAAGCAGCGCTGGCAGATCATCATAAAGAATTTGATAAACGCTTTATTTACGATGGTAAATATTCGTTTGAGTCGGGTGTTGAAGGTGCAAAGCATTTGTTAGCAGAGAATAACACCTTGGCTATTACTGCTATATTAGGTGGCAATGATGAAATGGCCGCTGGCGCTCTATTTGCGTCACGCTTAATGGGTATTGCCATTCCTGAACAGTTATCTATTACTGGCTTTGAGGATTCTCCTTTCTCCCGTCAGACATGGCCAAAGTTAACTACCGCTCATCAAGCAAACGATGTTATCTCTCAACATGCAGCACGGTTATTATTTACCAAAACTCGCGGTGCTCGTAACCAAGATAAAGACATCATCACATCATTTACACCATCAATTGTGATCCGTGAAAGTTCAGGGCCTAAACAGTAGCTACAGCCTTCACTGATAATAAATAAGGCGCTAAAAAGCGCCTTATTTCCCTGTAGTCAATCGCCAGTCTTCTACACTGTTATTATAACAGTGCCATTCCACCGCTGAGATTATACACGTCAGTAAAGCCAAGCTGAGATAAGTTAGTTGCCGCTTGTTTTGAACGATTACCACTGCGACAAAGTAAAATATATTTACCCTGTGGGTTCAATTGCCTGTCCACTAATGCATTTGCCATTCTACTTAGCGGAATATTCATCACTCGCGCAGGGCTAACTGCAAATAACTGAGGAATATTGTTTGCCCCATGTTCATATGGTTCACGGGTATCAATTAAATATACATCGCTTGAAGTTAACATATCTTTTGCTTGCACGGCGTTCAGTTCGTAAGCTCTACTGTATTTTAAACTGTCAGCATAACCACACAAAGTTGCAAATTTACATAAATTGTCTTCATCGCTGCGCTGCTTGTTGTTAGCAAATTCAGTATCACTTAGTTCATTGTTCAATAATGCATGCAATAACGGCGTTTGCTGCTGTTGAACTTGCCAATTAATAGCAAAACATTGCTGGTAGTCATGACCAGAACAAATAACTGTCGACTCTGCTAAGCATGTTGATAGTTGACGTAATGAGTGTGCCATAGCTAACGCATCCCCACCGTCAATTGCAGTATTACCAAGCCCAGCAGGCAGCAGCAAATCACCGCAAAAGCAAAATAGCACTTGTTGAGAGTTGTTACACCGCAATAAATAACTAACACTATCTTGGCTGTGCCCGGGTGTTGCTAAGCGCTCAATGGTGCATTCAGGTAATGCAATACTCGTTTGCTGCACTGGCCACCCCAATTCATGCTCGTCTTGCAAACTGAATTTTAAGGCCTGAGCCAACAATGTAGTCGCACAGCATCGCTCTTGATGGGCATGTGTGTCTAAAATGGCTGCTACCGTTAAATTTTGTGTGTGTACTATTTTTTCAAGCCGCGGGATAAGCTCAATAATTGGGTCAATGATCACTGCTTGTTTATCTTGACTGACATACAACCAACAACACGCACCTTGATGTCTAAATTGTGTTAACCCTAATGCACACGCTTCTTGCTGTGGTGATGACGAATCTGAAACCACCAAACAATTAGCTTGTAATATTGGTTTAAGTGAACGAATACGCGCACAGGCAGTGGTTATTTCAGCCTGTGTTGTCGCCGGTCCAAATGATAAACGTATTGCATTTTCACTACGCCAATCACTCACGCCCATGGCATCTAACACAAAACTACGATTTGCGCCTGAGCTACAGGCTGAGCCACCACTGATACGAATACCTGCCGCATCGAACAAATCCATCACTTCTTTACTACTGAGTTCATCAACAGCAAAATTTAACGTTGTTGGTACTGACAATGCAAAAGTATGATTAAAGGTTATATTACCAAAGGTATCTACTAAAGCCTGATGTAATTGTTCACGATAGCCGTTTAACACATCGATTGATTTAAACGTATCGTTTGTTTTATCCAGCAATAAACAAAACAGTTTGTTAAGACCTGCTATACCTGGCAGGTTTTCAGTACCGGAGCGCATGCCACTTTCTTGACCACCACCGGCAATAAATGGCGTATAAGCACTGCCTTGACGAATATACAACACGCCTATACCTTTCGGCGCGTAAAGTTTATGGCCTGAAAATGGCGCGTAGTCAATCGTTGTATCACTAAGGGCCAATGCGGTTTTCCCTAGCGCTTGTACGCAATCCACCATCCACGCAACTTCCGTGTTATGTGCTCGTATTACCTTTTCAATCGCTTTTAAATCTTGATAAACACCGGTTTCATTGTTAACCGCCATGGTACAAATCATCAGTGCATCACCAGCGTGTTGAGCAATAAAATCTAAATCTAAAAGGCCATCACTCGATACCGGGATCGCAAGCACGGTTGCGTTTATACCCAATACGGCATTCCAATGTATTAATGTATTAGGTACTGCTTTATGTTCAGTCGCGCCATACAGTAATACTGGATTTGGTTTAGCATGATCTTTAGCTGCTATGAGCGTAGACACGACAGCTGTTTGAATTCCTTCGGTAGCCCCAGAAGTGAATAAAATATCCCCCTGCTGTGCACCTATCACATCACGGGCTTTTTGACGTGTTTGCTCTAATAAGTGTTTAGCTTGAATACCGGTAATGTGTGAAGAAGAAGGGTTACCAAAGCAGATTTGCATAGTATGCGAAACAACCTCTGCAATACAAGGTAGCACCGGTGTTGTTGCGTTTGCATCAAGGTAAATTTGTGACGATGAGTCAGTAGGTAATATTAAATCAGACATTAAAAAACGCACCATATTACTAAAAGATATATCTTATAACCCATTCTACATAAAATTAATGGGCCGCGTAAGAATCAATTAGTCTCTCAGGTGCGTTTTCTATACCATTTGATACTATACCCAAAATACCTAAATCTTCAGGTGATTTAGGTATAAAGCTAATTAACCAAAGTTCGTGTTAGCTATGCTCAATCAGTTGTTCTTCTTGTTTCGTTGACCAAGCATTGAGTAAGGCTTTTACCAATGACGCTAGTGGAATTGCAAAAAACACGCCCCAAAAACCCCATAAGCCACCAAAAAACAGTACCGCAACAATAATAAATACCGGGTTCAGATCAACCGCTTCAGAAAATAGTAACGGCACCAGCACATTACCATCTAATGCTTGAATAATGCCGTAGATGATCAGTATGGTCCAAAACTGGGTTTCTAAACCAAATTGAAATAATGCCACGGCCGCAACCGGTATGGTAACAAGTGCCGCACCCACAAAAGGGATCAATACTGATAAACCCACTAATACGCCCAATAGCGCTGCATAACGTAAATCAAAAATAGTGAACGCGATAAACGATACTGAGCCTACAATCAAAATTTCAAACACCTTACCACGAATATAATTCATGATTTGTTGGTTCATTTCGTGCCATACCTGCAGGATTAAGCGTCTTTGTTTTGGAACGAGTTTTTCTGCACTTCTGACCAACTCCAGCTTATCTTTGAGCATAAAGAACACCAGTAATGGTACTAAAATAAGATAGATCAACCACGCCACTACATCTTTTAATGATGTCAACGAGACCGACAATAGTACTTGGCCAAACTCAATTGCTTTGGCTTCAACGCTGCTGACCACTGATTGTACTTGCTCTGCATTAATTAAACTGGGGTATTGCTCAGGCAAGTGCAGTAGAAAAGATTTTCCCTGTTCTATCATGTGCGGGCTTTCTTGCACTAAATTACTTGCTTGCTGCCACAGTATTGGACCCATGCCGATCACTAAGGTCAGCATCAACCCTGAAAAAATTAACATCACAATAATAGTGGCAGTAAAGCGGTGTAAGCCAAAACGCTCTAAATGCGCAACCGGCCAATCAAGCAGATAAGCAATCACTAAAGCAATCAAAACAGGTACAATAAGTGCACCAAAGAAATAAAACATCGCCATTAAAGCGAGTAATAAAAACAATAGAGTTACTGAATGTGGATCTGAAAACTTCCTTTCGTACCAAATTTTTACATATTCAAACACGATTTAGCTCCACGATTAACAACCCACGTTGTTGATCTAATTTGTACGGATAATGATTTTTTAGCAAAAAGCGCTCCATATCTTGAGTTGGTTGATCCACTAATAATGTAAACTTTATCGGTTGCGCAGTTGCTAAAGCTTGGCGTAAAGTCAACTTAAACTGGATAAATTGCTGCGGACATTTGAATCCGCGCAAGTCTTGCTCTAGCATAACCAATTATCTGCCCTATAAAAATGAATAATAATACGGTCTTTGTCAGCGTTGTTAATAACAAATGTAACTTTTTCTTAAAACACGCATCGCAATAGTTTATCCTTATAGCATAGTTAGTAGTAAGGATAAGTTAATGTCTGGCACGCATAATAAAGCGCAACTACCGAGTAATCCAACTCTTAAAGAAATTAACTGGTATAAAAAACAAATAAACTGGGGCGAACTTCCGCCCTTCTATCACCTTGTCGCCTCATCAGTGAGCGAGTCAGAGGGGATATTAGAACATGGTTTTGATAATGCCGTAAAAAAAATAATTGATAGGCGCAATTGGAACCTCGATTTACTCGGAGGTCATGAAGACGCTCTTGGAGAGATATATTGTGAAAACAAGCCAAGAATTGCGCTGCACCAAGTATTTACCGACCGGGGCTTTGAATTATGGGCACTGCCTTATGCAAAAGACGTTACAATAGATAAATACGTAAAAGATAACCGCTTTATAGAGTTTAACGAGTGGGATCCAGTGTCAATGAAAAGTTTGATTCGGATTAATCAATTACATAAGTTTATTGGCTTTTACTTTGAGCGTGGTGACAAAGCAGATAAAGCTCTTATTCTTCATGCGCACAAAGTAGTACATAAAATCATTAGTTTTTTACAACGAGAATTGAACGTTGTAAAGCTAGATGGGGTCACAATCAAAGAATTGTATCAATTGTGCGAACGAGATAGCAGAGCATGCAGTGATGAAATTGACATTGCTAAACTCATGCTAGGTGAAGATCATAACAAGGAATAAAATGCAGCTTAAATCAGCCTTTATTACATTACTCACTACACTTTTAACTTTTAGTGTGCTGGTAAGTGAGCCATTAAAGGCACAAACTAATTTTACATTACCCGATCTTGGTACTTCAGCATTGCAAGCTTTGCCTCTAGAAAAAGAGCAAGCAATCGGGAAAGTAATGATGATGCAAATTCGTGGCTCATCACCTGTTGTTAATGATCCTGTGCTTGATGAGTATTTAACAACGATCGGCCACAAGCTGGTTGCTAATGCAAATGATGTTCGCTTTCCGTTTTCATTTTTTTGGATCAACAATCCGGAAATAAACGCATTTGCTTTTTATGGTGGCCATGTTGGGGTACACACAGGTTTAATTGCACAGTCCGATAACGAAAGTCAGTTTGCCTCAGTACTTGGTCACGAAATTGCCCACGTTACCCAGCGCCATCTTGCACGTCGCATGCAACAACAACAAGATAACAGCGCCCTCACTATTGCCGGTATGATTGCCGGTATTTTAGCATCAGTTGTGTCACCAGATGCCGGTATCGCGATTATCTCAGCTAGTCAAACACAAAGCGCATTTAGTCAACTCACTCACAGCCGTTCAGCTGAGCAAGAAGCCGACCGAATTGGTATGCAAACACTCAATAATGCAGGATTTGACCCATACGCATCCAGTGAATTCTTAACCAAACTTGCTGCGCAAATTCGTTATAAATACAAGCCACCGGCCTTTTTGCTGACTCACCCATTACCTGAGAGCCGCGTGTCTGATGTGCGCTTACGTGCACAGCAATTTGAAAAACGTCAACTTCCGGATAGCTTAGAATTTAACCTTGCCAAAAGCCGCGTAATTGCTCGCTATCACCAAAAACCTGAAGCGGCTGAAAATTTCTTTAGAAAGCTCATTCGTGAAAACAGCTTTTATAATAAAACAGCGCTTAATTATGGTTTGGGTATTAGTTTATTGGATCAAAAAAAGCTCGACGAAGCGGCGCCAATTTTAGACGAACTTTTAAAGTCTGATCCTAAAAATTTATTCTATATTGATACGCATACTGATCTACTGATAGCACAAAAAAAAGCCGCCGAGGCAGTAAAATTTTTAGCCGCCTTGCATGAAAACCGTCCTAACAATCAAGTTATTACCTTAAACTATGCCAATGCTGCACTTGAAGCTGAGCAATACGATGTTGCAGTGCAAATATTAAAATCATTTTTACTCGAAAAGCCTGAACATAATTTAGGCATGCAACTTCTTGCAGATGCCTATAAAAAGCAAGATAACTTAGCCGCTTATCATGAAGCAAATGCCGACGTTCTTGCACAATACGGCGCCTACTTAAAAGCCGCTGACGAAGTACAAAAAGCACTCAACTTTGTAGAACCACAAGAGCTAATTAAACAACAACGTCTCAAAGCATTGTTAACGCAATACCGCCAAATGCAAAAAGAGCTCGCAAGGCTTTAAGTCTGGTGCTGCTTGGCCTAAAATAGCCTTACTTTATCTAATTGGATTGTTACTATGTCTGTTACTATTTTTCATAATCCACGTTGTTCAAAATCGCGTGAAACATTAGCCCTACTTGAGCAAAAATCGATTCAGCCAGAGATAATCGAATACTTAAAAACCCCACTGAATCATCAGCAAATCAGCATCTTAGTTAAACAGCTAGGGTTTTCTTCAGTACGTGAACTAATGCGTACTAAAGAAGATATTTACAAAGAGTTAGACCTTAAAAATGAGCATGATGAAAACGTACTCATTACAGCCATGGTTAGCAATCCAAAATTAATTGAGCGCCCTATTGTGGTAAATAACAATAAAGCCGCACTGGGTCGCCCACCAGAAAACGTACTAAGCGTACTTTAATGAGCGTCACTATTGTTGTGTTGTATCATTCAAGTCACGGCTCTGTTGCAGCCATGGCACATGAAATTGCAGAGTCGATTGAATGCCAAGGCGGTACTGCACTGCTAAGAACCTTTGTAGCTAGAGAACCTCACGATATTTTGATCAGCAAAGATGACTTAATCCAGTGTGATGGGTTAGCATTTGGCACCCCTACTCGCTTTGGTATGATGGCCTCACAAGCCAAAGCTTTTTGGGAAACCACCAGCGACTTATGGTTAAAAGGGCAATTAATAGATAAACCAGCCTGTGTATTCTCATCATCAAGTAGCATGCATGGTGGCAATGAAGCAACACTGCTTAATTTGTCACTGCCGTTATTGCACCACGGAATGCTGTTAATGGGTGTGCCGTATGAAGTACCTGAGTTACTTGCCACACAAACCGGTGGCACTCCCTATGGTGCAAGCCATGTTGCTGGTGCACAAAATAGCGCGCAATTAAGTAAAGACGAAATTAAAATTTGCCAAAGCGTTGGCCAACGCTTAGTTAAAATCACGAGAAAATTACAATGACATCGCACAGCGATTTAAACCCACAACTCACACCGAAAAAGGCTATCACTATCCGTTTTCAACGTATTGCAATAATTGGCTATATTGGCTTGTTACTGCTGATGCCACTTTGGTTGTTTTTATTAGAGCCTAGAGAAGGTCATAGCAATGGATTTATTTTTGTTGTGTATATTCTGCCGCTTTTACTGCCGCTAAAAGGCATCATTCAAGATAAACCTTATACGTATGCGTGGGCAAACTTTATTGTTATGTTCTATTTTATTCACGGTTTTACCCTACTGTGGGTCGCACAAGAACAACTAATATGGGTCGTTTTAGAGCTGCTGTTCGCCAGTATGATGTTTATTGGTTGTACTTATTATGCACGTCACCGCGGTCAAGAGCTGGGGCTAAAAATTCAAAAACTAAAAGATGAGTTAGCAACAGAAAAAGCGGCTCATGAATTTAATAAAAAAGACTAAAGTTAATACCAAACGACTTAAATATTTAACCATTCTAGCGAGCTAAATGGTCAGTAACTTAACACGATTGGTATAACAACTAAAAAACGCGCTTAATTAGCGCGTTTTTGTCTACGGTACATGCAAGAAGCTTAAACAACTTCACTTAACGTTGCCAATGCCACAATACTTGCTAAGCCTAGCTGCCCAACTAAACTGATCAATGAGCAACAACGCAGTACAAATAACCCCCATGGGTGTTTAATATGAGGGTATAAAGCGCAGCGCTTCAAACTCATTGCAAAAAAGAAGCAGACAATTGCCAACATGGTTAAGCAAAGCGTCAGTTCACTTTTAATTGCAATCGAATCATCAAAAAAGAAAAACAACTGTAGCGGCAACAATAAAGTCACGATGGCATGTAAGGCGTGGACTTTTTTGATCCGCGAAAATTGTCCATCCGGCGATAATTCTTTAATACCAAAATCACGCTCTAAGCATTTCACTAACTGACTGGCTTTAACACTCACAGCTAAACGATAACAACTTAAGCCATCACAGTTACGAACACGAAAGTCATAGCCAGACTTCAATAATAGCACCATCAAAGGCTCATTTTTTGCTAGTACCGCATAATGTAAAGCACTGTTACCAAGGGCATCACGTTGTTTTTTATCTTGTTTATCTAATAAGGTTTGTACTAAATTAACAAACCCTTTTTCAACTGCCCACATAAAGGCCGTTTTACCATTTTCATCCGCCAACGTGCCTGTTGCACCTTGCTCTATAAAACGCATCGCCATCGTTTGTTTAGCTGTGTCAAAACGCAAATGCGCCAACAGTGCTTGTTCTAATAGCACCACTGAGTCAACATCTGGTGATACTTGGGTCAATAAGGTGAAATAATCCTTTCCGCCAGCAACTTTTTTCGCCGCTAATTCACTTAACGCATTAACGTCATCGATTGAGTCAGGTATAAAGGTGCTAAAACGTTCACGAAAATCAACTTCTTTCCACAGTGCCAAAGCATCTTCAGCACTCACTTTACTGCCCGCATTGAGCGCATACTCGATGATTGTAAAATAGCGTTTTGAGAATAACTGAGATAATAACGTAACGGGTGTTTCTATCGTTGTTTGTGACGCTACAGCTGCATATTTTTCAAGACGTTGGCAAAGTAATAGCACTAAACTCTCTGGGCTATACTCGTTATCAAAATAGTAATCTTTAGCTGCCGAAATATACTGTTGAGCGGCTTCATCATATTCACAGATATGTTGGAAAAAACACTCTTCAAATGGCTCAAGGGGAGTTAACCAGGTTAAATAATAGATAGGCGGTAGCACAGTAGTACACACGCCATTGTCTTCTTCAGTCGAGCGACAAGCCGGCCATGCTTCTAAAGCGTCTAAAATAAATGCACCGTTTTGCTCAATAAGTCCTTTGACTAATAACGGGTATTCTTTAGGCCAAATAAGTACATTTTCCATTAAAAAAACACAACTCCAGTGTCTATCTTGCTCGGTACAAAGGTCAGTAAAAGAGTTTAACAACTACAAACTGACACTGCGCTTAATATAATTTTAAGTACCCCAGTAAATTAGTGATACCAGTGGGTATGTAAGCGCTTATTCTAGCATACCCAAAACCACACGCTATAGCCAAACCGTGTGATTTTAAAAGAAAATAACAAAGCACCATGCAGTTAACACTGCACGGTGCTTTAGGTTGGAGACTTACTTGGAAATGATTACTTACTGTTAAGCTCAGCTGTCACTTGGTCAAGGCCAACTTCTGAAATTCGTTGAATAACTTCTTTTTGCTTTGCACTGAGTAACGAAATACCTTCAGCGACAATATCATATACTTTCCAGCTACCATCTTTGCCTTGGCGAAGCTTAAAGTGTAAGTCAATCGTTGGCGCATTATCTGCAATAATTTGCGTCTTAACCGTGGCAAACTCGCTCTCTGCAGCATCGTTACTTTCTTCGAATTTTATTTCTTGCCCGGTATATTTCATTAATGCACTAGCATAGGTAGTGGTTAAGTAATGCTCCACTGCACTTATAAATGCAGTCGCTTGTTGGCGATCGATACCTTTAATGTGCTTACCTAATAATTTATAGGAAACAAATTTAACATCTATATTAGGCATTAAATACTGATCAACAATGTGTGCCATGTCACTTTTGCTCGCTGTGCCTTGGCTGTTTATTTTGCCAATTTCACTAAACAGCTGATCGCCTACCTGAGTTAATAACTGATTAGGTGACTGTTGTGTTTGCGCAAACAAGGAAGCACTAAAAACTAGCGCGATTAATAATAAATAACGACCAAGTGAAATCATTGTTGATAAGTCCTAAGTAAATCTTGTAGCGTAATTTACGCTGTTCATAAGAGATTAAAAAGCCTCAAAATAGCACCTTATTAGTGCCAACACGGCATCAATTGATTTAATCTTTTTATTTCATATTGTTAGCTAAGCTCATGTAATAACACACAGAGTCTGTGAATTTATGCCACTTGAATTAGCCTCCCCCACGCCCTTATTTTGTAAATAACGTTTTCATCTAAAGAGCTTTACCATGTTATTTAAAACATTAACTGTATTGATTTTATTATCTATTTCCATGTTCAGCAGACTATCTTATGGCGCGCCCTATACACTTTCCCCTCATGGCTATGCCATTGATTATATTCAGGGGGAAGGTGATGTTAAAGGTTTAAAACTGGCATACCAATACCATGCTCCAGCACTACAATCATTAATTGAAAATACCCATATTTACTTAGAATCAAGTATTAATATTTGGGAATACGGCGCAGATAATAGCCATCAGACAAATGTTGTCCTTGCAATGTCCCCGGTATTTCAACATCTGATCAGCTCAGTGCGCGGTATTCCTCTGTATTTCGAAGCCGGCATAGGGATTTCATTAGTCAATGACACTCACTTCGCCGGCAAAAATGTGAGTACCCACTACCAGTTTGAAGACCGACTAGGCTTTGTTGCTGATTTTGGAAAAACCAAAGCTGCGGTGCGTTATTTACACTATTCAAATGCAGGGTTTAAAAGACCAAACCCAGGTCTTGATTTTATTTCGCTGTCGTTTTCTAGACGTTTTTAACCCTAGAAATCTTTGCTACACTAAGTACTTATAAATGACTCATTAGAGATCACCATGCAAATTTGGCATATACTCATCATCATCTTAGTGTTGGCAATCATTATCGGTAATATTTTGCTGATCAAACACTCAGCAAAAATGGATTTTAAAAAACCAACCGATGAAGATGAACTCAAATCAGAGCAACAAAAAAAGCCCTAACTAAGTTTTGTTAGGGCTTTACATCTTAGGGGATGTTCTTACTGCAGCTCCTCACGCAGCTCTTTGGTTGCTTTAACCATATTATCAAGAGCTTGTCGCGTTTCTTGCCAACCACGGGTTTTCAAACCACAGTCCGGGTTTACCCATAAACGCGCAACCGGTATTTTTCGTGCGGCTTTATGGATCAACGTTTTCATCCATGCAATATCCGGTACATTCGGAGTGTGAATATCATATACACCTGGACCAATATCATTTGGATAATCAAAATTCTCAAATGCTTCAAGTAGTTCCATGTTAGAACGTGAGGTTTCAATGGTGATCACATCGGCATCCATATCTGCAATCGCGGCAATAATACCGTTAAATTCGGCGTAACACATGTGAGTATGAATTTGTGTTTCATCTTTCACACCGCTTGCTGAGACCCTAAATGCATACGCTGCCCATTCTAAATATGCTTGCCATTGGCTACATTTAAGCGGCATACCTTCACGAAATGCAGGTTCATCAATTTGAATGATATCAATACCGGCATTTTGTAAATCGACCACTTCATCACGTAGCGCAAGTGCAATTTGATTAGCGATGGTGGGTTTGTCTAAATCATCACGAATGAATGACCAAAACAGAATAGTTACAGGACCTGTTAGCATGCCTTTCATTTTCTTACTCGTCAGCGACTGTGCGTATTTTGTCCACTGAACCGTCATCGCTTGTTCACGTGATACATCCCCCCAAATTACAGGTGGTTTCACACATCGCGAGCCGTAGCTTTGCACCCAACCAAACTGGGTAAAAGCAAAGCCTTCTAATAGTTCAGCAAAGTATTCAACCATGTCATTACGCTCCGATTCGCCGTGCACTAACACATCTAAATCAAGCGCCTCTTGCTCTTCAACAGCGTAACGAATTTCTGCTTTCATTTGCCTTTGATAATCATCCGCAGATAATTCACCGGCTTTATAATCACGGCGTGCTTGACGAATTACTTGAGTTTGTGGAAATGATCCTATCGTGGTGGTCGGCAGTAGCGGTAAATTAAGTGCTGCATGTTGTTTTTCAATACGTTGAGAAAATGCATGATTACGCTTACCGTCTTTTGCGGTGAGTGCAGTTACACGCTTTTGTACAGCTGTATTATTTACACGAGTAGAGGTTAAGCGTGCTTTAATAGGTGCTGAATAAGCAACGAGCTCACTGCTATCATTGCTTTCAAGCGCGGCTTTTAATAATGACAACTCTTGGCCTTTTTGTTTTGCAAATGCAAGCCATGAACAAAGCTCATCATCGAGCTTTTCTTCTTGCTCTAAATCAACCGGTGTATGCAGTAAAGAACAAGATGGAGCAAGCCATAGATTATCACCGCGCTTTAGCGCAATGTCTTTTATGCTATTAAATACAACCTCTAAATCAGTACGCCAAATATTACGGCCATTTACTACGCCTAATGATAAAACTTGATCTGTACTTAATAATATATCTAGTTTTGCAACATCAACATTTGTTGCAACACAATCAAAATGTACGCCATCAACAGGGTAACCTGCAATATCATCAAAGTAGGCAGTGACTGAGTCAAAATAACTAGCAAGTAACAACTTCACGCCTTGACCTGCAAGTGCACGAAAGCTTGTTTTTAATGCCTCTTGATAATCTTCTGTCAGCTCTAAACCTAATATAGGCTCATCAACCTGTACCCATTCAATCCCTTGCTGCGCTAATTTAGCGAACACGTGTTGATAAACAGCTAATAGTTTTTCAAGTAAGCTAAGTTTATCAAACTCCTCACCTGCACATTTTGCTAAGTAAAGATAAGTGACTGGACCGACCAATACTACTTTTGCATTGTGCCCCAATGCTTGTGCTTGAGTAACTTGCTCGAATAACTCAGTCCAGGTTAGTTGAAACTGCTGATCATGAGTTAGCTCTGGAACTATGTAATGATAATTAGTATTAAACCACTTTGTCATTTCGCTTGCTGCACATGAACAACCGCTTGGTGCGCGACCACGCCCAATACGAAATAATGTATCAAGATCAATGCTACCATCCGCTTTTTGATGACGCTTGGGCACTGCGCCAATCAATAAAGAGGTAGATAACACATGGTCATACCAAGCAAAGTCACCTACCGGTAATAAATCAATCCCAGCATCTGCTTGAAGAGCCCAATTTTCTGCGCGGATCGTCTTACCTTGTTCAAGCAACTGCGCTTGGCTGATTTTACCAGCCCAGTATGATTCTACTGCAAATTTTAGTTCACGCTTTCTACCTATGCGAGGAAAACCTAAGTTATGTAATTGTGCCATGTTGAAATTCCCTTCCAGCTGTTTAGATAGCTAAAACCATAAACCTATACCTGACATCAAACAATTGATGCTTCCTCAGTTTCAACTTGAGGTAAATTCATGGAAATATTTTTTTGCAAACTCAAAAAATATAATGACAACGCTGTCAAATATGATGCTATAGTATATTTGTAAATTTCACGTAAAAAAATGGGGTTTATAGCCATCTAGACGTTGATGCATCTTAATTTAAGGCGTATTATGGCTGTAATCTGAGTTAAACTCACCTTTACCATGAGAATTATTAAAGATGATTGATGTAAAACACTTAAAGACCATCGCAACCTTGAAAGAAACCGGTTCATTGGTAAATACTGCGCGCGAATTATTTTTGACTCAATCCGCTTTGTCTCATCAAATCAAAGATTTAGAAAACAAACTTGATTGCCAACTATTTGAACGTAAAACTCAACCGGTGCGCTTTACCCCACAAGGTATGCTATTACTTGAACTTGCCAGCGAAGTACTCCCGCGTGTTGAAGCAACCAAATGCCGTTTAAAAGAAAGTCTTAATCAACCAATTTCACAATTACGACTTAGTGTTGAATGCCATGCTTGTTTTCATTGGTTATTACCAACAATTAAAGAATTCAATAACTTTTGGCCTGATATCAAAGTTGATTATGAGCGCGGCTTTAGTTATGACGCTATTCCTGATCTGCTCAGTGATGAATTAGATTTAGTACTCACTTCAGACATTCGTGAACCAGATAAACTTGAATACGCACATTTATTTGATTTTAAACTTAAATTAATTGTTGCTCCAGATCATGAACTAGCGAAAAAAGCCTATGTAACGGCACTTGATTTGAAAAACGAGACGATTATTTCGTACCCTATTCCACGAGAGCGTCAGGATATCTTCAAACATTTTATTCAAAATGCACGTTTTGATGGCACCTTGAAAACCGTAGATCAGGGCTTGCTCATTTTTCAGCTTGTCAGTGCCGGAATGGGGGTTGCAGCATTACCGGATTGGTTAGTAACACCATATGAAAGCCAAGGACTCATTAAGTCGATTCCATTAGGCGCGCTGGGATTAACCCGTCCAATGTATTTAGCCATGAAAAAGAATATGAAAGATAACCCAGTGTATCGCCACTTTTTAAATACCTGTAAGTTAAATAACGGTCGATAAAATAGGTTTAACCCAGTAGCATACAGAAAACCCCTTTATGTGTGCTACTGTGATGTTTGAACTGAAAAAAATCCTCGGTGCAATGCTGATGCCATTGCCTCTGTTTGCTCTACTGTGCTTTGTTTGCTTATTAATCGCACTGCGTACCAAGAAAGTAAGCGTATTTATTGGTTTAATCGCAATCACCAGTTTATTGCTGATCAGTACCCCTTTTATTGGTCAAAAAATAATTGCTCCAAATTCACAGTTAAAGTATATTTTTGATACAAGTAAACAGCCGATACTCGATAAAATAGTGGTACTTGGTTGTGATATAAATCCTAACCCAAAACTTAACGCCAATAGCCAACTTGGTAATTGTGCTAAAAGCCGCTTAATCGAAGGTATGCGCTTAGCATATGTGTACCCACAAGCTCAACTTATTGTTTCAGGTGGCGGTTACAATAAAGTGACCAACAGTAGTTTGATGCAACAAACCGCGATAAGTTTAGGTATTGATGCGCAGCGTATTAAACAAAATCCTACGGCTATGGATACCGCCGATGAAGCACGGCTTTTAGCACCTGCTCTAGTTGATTTTAAAGTTGCACTGGTAACTTCGGCAAGTCACATGGCACGAGCAAAAGATCTATTTAATAGCCAAGGCGTTGATGTTATTCCCGCCGCCACTGATTTTTACGATTTCTCAGCGTGGCCTCATCACAAACAATATATTCCGAGTGTTGAAGTATTAAAGGCAGTCACAAGTTATTGGCATGAAGTAATCGGTAGTACGTGGATAAGTGTGCGCCGCTGGATTGATCCAGAAGCGCTTTAACATCTCACTCACTTAAAGTGAAGTAGCTGGCAACTCAAACTGGGTTGTCTATATCAATAAAGGTTACATCAAAGCCATGTTGCTCAGCCAATAACTCACCGAGCGCTTTTATGCCATAGCGTTCGGTGGCGTGATGGCCTGCGGCAAAAAAATCGATCTTTTGCTCACGCGAACTGTGAATGGTCTGCTCTGAAGCCTCGCCTGTTAAATAGGCATCAATCCCCTGGCTAGCAGCCAAATCAATATAACCTTGACCACCTCCAGTACACCAAGCGATGGTCTCAATTAGCTCATCACGTACTAGGCTAACCAAAGGTTCACGAGCGAGCACTGTTGATATTTTTTGTGCAAATTGCTCACCACTCATTGGGATTTTTAAACGCCCTTTGACTGCGACACTATTTGCTACAGGCTCCAAACCATCGAGTATTTCTAAATCAAGTAGCTGTGCTAATTGCGCGTTATTACCGATTGCTGGATGCACATCAAGAGGTAAATGATAGGCAAATAAATTGATATCATGATTAAGTAACGCAGCTATGCGACGCTTTTTCATACCGGTAATAGGTTGCGCTTCACCTTTCCAGAAGTAACCATGATGAACCAATATTGTATCTGCGCCATGTGCAATTGCAGCATCGATTAATGCTTGACTAGCAGTGACACCTGTAACAATTTTTTTAATCTGTTCACGTCCTTCGACTTGTAGCCCATTTGGGCAAAAGTCTTGAATAGAATCAGGTCTTAAAATGGTATTTAGTAATTGGTTAAATTCTCTGCGCTGCATTTTTTTATTCCAGATTAGCGTTAAATTTTGTGCAAATTTTGGCGTTTATAGGGCTAAAATGGAAGGAAAATCGCAAAAAATTGAAAAGTAAGTCAAAAATAGGTATAAATAAATATTCTCAATCTGTGTTTACAACGTATAGGGCCTCTGATGAGCAAACTAGACAAAACAGAAGTATTAAATGCCTTTGAAGCAGCATACCAAGCAGCCAATGGTAAGAAACCTGAAATCACCAGCAAACCTGGTTGGTACAGCATCGACGGCGGCAAAAACTTGCGCCTTGCAGAAGTTGCTGAATTAACAGAGCAGCTAACTTCAGGCGATACGTCTGCACAACCTGCAGCAACAGCACCTGCTAAGAAAACTAAAACTAAATCAGCAGTGCCAGCTAAAGCAGCTGTTAAAAAACCACCATTTACTATAACAACAGCTAATGAAGAAGGTTACACTGCCGAAGAGTTTTGGATTGTGTACCTAGCTAAAAAAGATCACGATTGCCGCTTACCTCGCGGTGTTGTGTAATAACTTTAGACTCATAGCATAAAAAAACCGCTTTTAAGCGGTTTTTTTATGGCCAACAACGTTGAGTTTTGTATTCAACCACCCTGATATATACCCACAGATAACAATAAACACGGTACCAACAAGAACTGGCATAATCAAAAAGTCCCAACTTTGACCACTGACCATAATCAAAATAGGGTTGGCCCCAGCTGCAGGATGTATGGTGTTAGTCAACATCATTACGGTCACAGCTAATCCAGTCGCAATAGCAATACTGATCGGATCCACGCCTATAAAACTAATAAAAGCCAAACCTATCACGGCAGTGATGAAATGCCCTACAATAACATTTTTTGCTTTTGCTAAAGGGCTGTTTGGTACACCAAACACCAGTACCGCAGTTGCGCCAAATGGTGCCATAAGCCATACACCATAATTCCCTAAACTTTCTAAATATGCTAATACCGAAAGTGTCAGTGCTGAAAAGATACCCGCGATAACGGCTTTGTAAAATACATCATTCATTAATATTACTTCCTTCAGAGGTAGACCGACTTGTCTACATTTAGATGGTAGACAAGTCGGTCTACTTATGTCAAGCTTACTTTTTGACTAGGAGCAACCATGGATAAACGTACCCAGATAATTAATACCGCACTCAGTGCGTTCTATCAAAGAGGGATCCATGCGGTAGGCATTAATGAAATACTTAAAGAAGCAGGTGTTGCAAAAAAAACGCTTTATAATCATTTTGTCAGTAAAGATGAGTTGATCTGTGCGTGTTTAGAGCTCAGAGATCAGCGCTTTAATCAGTGGTTGTATGAACAATTAGAAAACTGCAATACCCCCTTCGAAGTGGCTGATGCACTTTTTAGCGCACTCTCCGCTTGGATAGACAATAAAGTCTCTGAGCTTGGACCTTTTAATGGCTGTTTTTTTATTAATACCGCAGCGGAGTTTCCACACAGCGAGCACCCTATCGCGATGCTTTGCAAAGCACACAAAGAATCAGTTTTACAGTTATTGTTCGATAAACTCTCACACACAGAAAAACTTAAAGGTCAGTTAGAAAAAACCATACAGTTAGCACAATTATTAATGACCTTAAAAGAAGGTATGATCTGTCAGGCTAGAGTGACGCACTCCAGTAATACACTAATGCAAGACCCAGTATTATTACGCCAACTTATAGCAAGTAGCATATAAAAAAAGCGGCTGTTCAGCCGCTTTTGATTGGTTATAACACTAATAATTACTTATCTTCAAAGTACAATTTGTCGCGTGCTTTTTTGCCAACTTCATTCATAGTCGCGGCATCAAATAACCGACCGTTGATCATCGTATAATCAACTTTATCTGTATCACGAATATTAGTCAGTGGATTACCATCGATCACCATTAAATCAGCCAGTTTACCGACTTCCAATGAGCCGATATTCTGATCAAGGCCGATGTACTTGGCCGGATCAAGCGTCGCCGCACGAATAGCTTCCAGTGGACTCATACCACCTTGAGCAAACATCCAAATCTCCCAGTGCGCTGCAAGGCCTTCGCGCTGACCATGTGCACCTAGATTCACTAAAACACCTAAATCTTGTAGCTCTTTTGCTACCCGTGCATTGTTAAAGTGATTATAGTGGTGATCGGGTGCTTTAACACGGCGCATTGAACGTGGTAGTAATTGGTTTTTTGGCACAAATTTACTTAAGCGCGGGTGATTCCACACATCAGTCTTATCATACCAATAGTTTTCTCCCCAGATGCCGCCATATGCCACACCAAGTGTTGGCGTGTAGCCTACATCACTTTGTGACCAAAGCTGCTTGATATCATCATAAATATTCGCCACGGGAATTGAGTGCTCAATGCCCGTATGACCATCAACCACCATCGTTAAATTATGCTGTAATAATGAACCACCTTCTGGCACCACCATCATTTCAAGCTCTCGGCCAGCTTCAATTACTTGTTGGCGTTGTTCACGTCGTGGTTGGTTGTATGATTTAACACTAAACGCGCCAACTTTCTTTAATCGCTCTAAGTGAAATTTAGCATCATCTAACGAATCAATGTGTGATGTATAACCTGGCATATTGGCACCATATAAAATAGTACCGGTTGAGAAAATACGTGGGCCTACAATAGTCCCCGCTTTTTGCATTTCGCTGGCTGTAAAAATCTCTGTTGTATCGTTTGATGGATCGTGAATTGTCGTGACGCCTAACGATAGGCCCGCTAAGTTTTTCCAATTTTGCTCAGGAATGATCTCATCGCTGCCTTGTGAACCATGCGCATGCGCGTCAACAATTCCTGGCATAATTGTTTTGCCAGATACATCAATTACCTGTGCGCCTTTTGGAATGTTAATATTAGCAGCTGTGCCAACGGCTTTAATATGTTTACCATCGGTTAATAGTATGCCATTTTCAATGACTTGCTCACCTTTCATGGTAATAATACGTGCGCCCGTTAAAGCTATCATGCCTTTTGGTTCAGCCATTTTGCTACTAAAGCCAATGTTATCGCCACTTTTTACTTTGAAGTCAGCGTCATCCGCTTTATTGATATCAAATAAACCTGCCAAACTTGCATGATAAAGCTCTGGGCCTAGCGTCCAATACAGTTTATCGCTGCTGGCGCTCCAGCTGATATTCTCACCGGCACGAACAGATAACTGCTCAATCGGAAATTGGCTGTCTTTAGGACCAATATTAATGGTTTTACCACTTTGCACTAATGGCGTAACAAACACTTTAAAACGTTCAGCAAAAGCGAGGTACTTGCCATCAGGCGATACTCTAAACTCAGTAGCATGCTCTGACTCATAAAGCTTAGTGATTTTTTTCGAATCAAGTTCAACCACACTTAGCGTTGGCTTAGGCCATGGGCTCATCACAAAAACTCGATCATTAGCTGATGCAAACTGCGGCTGATAACCACTTTTAGAAATCAACTCAGCTTTCCCGCCTTTGCTACTCACTGCATAAATACCCGGATGCAGTGACCAATCAGGGTTTAAAATGCTGCCTCCTGAGGCTTTACGGTACACCACTGTTTTGCCATCAGGGCTGAATGTTGGCTCAACATATTTACCTGGCTCTGTGGTAATATCATCACCGCGACCACTGCGCGCAGAGACAACTCGAACAGCACCCTGTTCGTTATCATCCCAAGTTACATAAACTATTTTTTTACCATCACGGGAAAACTGCGGGAACAACTCAAAGTGGTCATCTTGTTTAGTTAAACGCTTTATTTTTCCTGACTCTAAATCGCGTTTATAAATATGTCCTAGCGCTTCAAAAATTGCTGTTTCACCATCCGGCGAAATCTGTACATTACGCAACATTTTTACAGCAAATTCATCGCTATCAATATTTTGTGTAAAACGCACTGCTTGTTGAATTTTTTTACTGGTTTTTACTTCAAATGGTACGGTTTCTACATCGCCATCTTGCACATCAAGTTTATGAATAGTACCGCCAGCCCAAAATACCAGTTGGTTATTATCTGGTGTCCATGCAATGGTTGGATACACGCCATGAATAGCCCAAGTCTCTTGCATATCACGTTCAAGCTTGTCATATAGCTTAGTATGCTTACCGCTGGTTAAGTCATATAGGTAGAGGCTAGTTTGAAAATCATCTCGTTTAATATACGCAAGCTTCTTACCGTCTGGCGAGGGGGTTGGTCTAATCGCGCCGCCCATACCATCAATAATCGTTTCTATCTCACCCGTTTCGCGATCGTAACGCTTGATTTTATAAATGCCAGCAACCGAATCTTTTGAATAATGAAAGGTTTTACCCGGCGTCGCATCATGTGAAAAATAAACATATCGGCCATCAGGTGAAAACATCGGCTCACCTAAATCTTTTTGATCATTCTCACGTTTAGTGAGTTGTACACCTTTGCCACCCGCTTTATGATAAAGCCATACTTCACCTGCGCCTAATGAACGGCTCGCTGTAAAATGCTTACGAGCAACAATATAGTCGCCGTCGGGACTCCATGCTGGGCTGTTCAATAAGCGAAACGTTTCATCGGTTACCGCGGTTTGATTCTCACCGTTTAAATCCATCAACCAGATATTATCGCCGCCACCTTGATCAGAGGTAAACGCAATATGTTTACCATCAGGACTAAAACGCGGTTGCATTTGCCATGCGATATCAGAGGTCAGTTGAGTGGCAGTGCCACCAGCCATCGGCATAGTGTAAATATCGCCCAGCAAATCAAACACAATGGTTTTGCCATCAGGACTGACATCGATATTCATCCAAGTGCCTTGAGAGACACTAATATTAGCATCAACAAATTGCCCTTGTGGCGCATCCACTTGCCATTTTTTGTCATCATTATCTTGTGCCTGAGCCTGACCATATAGCGCCAGTGACACAGCTACAGCCATTGCTGTATGAAGCATTTTTTTCATCGCCTTCTCGCTTATTTTTATTGCGGTTTTTCATCTTATAAACATGATTGCAACAAAAACGGCAGCAACTTACCAGCGATATCTGATAAAGCGTCGTTATTTGGCGGTTAATGCCATTTTATTGGATCAAACTGATAATAGCCGACCAATAAACTGTATATTTCAGGATCATAATGGCGCAGCTCACTGGGCTTTTCGAGAAAAGTTTCGGTGATCACGGCAAAAAATTCGGCTTCATTTGTTGCACCATAACTATGAATAACATGCGGCATATTATACGCAACATGCGTTTTTAACTGATTATAAGCGCGGCTAAAAACACGCCCCCACTGTTTATAATCTACTTCTTTAGCTAATATAGGCGTGCCTGTGGTTTTACCTGTTTCTTGATCGAGTTGGTGAGCAAATTCATGAAACACTAAATTATGTCCGTCACTGGGTAAGCGGTTCCCTTCAAGCACATCGTGCCAGCTCAGCACTAAAGTCCCTCCAGGCCATGACTCGCCTTGACGAACAGTATTATGATAGCTTACTAATCCGGCACTATCACGAGATGTCTGCGGCGCGTAATAAGCACTTGGGTACAGCAAAATTTCTTTCACATTTTGATAAAGTGGCCATGGTTTATTAAGCACCAACACACACGCATCCGCAGCAATTATTAACTTCATACTCTCGTTAAGAATTAAACCATCACAACCAATAAAGCGTTTTTCATTTAGAAACCAGACAATATGACGCTCTAATTTTTCCCGATCAGCATCCGTCATTTTTTGATAAATAGGCATATACCGTAACAATAATGTTTTTTGCTTTTCATCTAAACGATAATCTTGATACTTTTTTTGCCACAAGCGGTTTTGAATAACCGGCCAACGCCAATAAACAACTACAAACGCAATCAGCGCAAATATTAATAATCCATTTACCATTAAAAGGTCCTATCAACAGGTGTAGCTTATTAATATGTCCTGTGAGGATAAAATTCAATCATCTAGCCTAGCAACAGCTAAAAAAACCGCCCATAACTATGTTATAGGCGGTCAGCTATATTATTTCGTAAAATCAATTATATTAACGATATAAACGGTCCCAAGCACAAGTACGGTAACCATTACGTTCAAAGTAAAAGTTATTACAATTGTCATCGTAGTTGCTATTGCCGACATCAATACGATGACCACTAATATATTGATTATGTAATGACACCTGCTGGCCGTTATACAACAAAGTAAAATGCACGTGAGGACCTGATGATTGTCCCCCTTCACATAGTGCTTGGTAATAATTGTTCGCATAACGACCGAGCCATGCACCTGACTGCACAAAATCACCGCTACTATACTGCAGATTAGACATATGATAATAGTTGGTTGAATAACCACTCGAATGCGTTACGCGGATATTACATGACGAAAAACGTGTGATAGTACCACCATGCGCCGCTTGAACATATGGTGTATTTGCGCCCCAACCACCAGAGCCATTATTAAAATCAAGCGATGAATATGGATAACCAGAGCCAGTATTAGAGTGAGCCCCACCGCTGTACCAATAATAACCTGATGACCATGGTAAGTTCATTGAAAAACTAGCCGCAGCAAACTGCTGATTGCTACTTTGTAGTGCACTTTTAGAGGATCTTTCTAACTGAGCGCGACTATCAGGGAATAGACGCTCAAACGTCGCTAAAAAGCCGGTCAGATCGCTCTTAGCGTAATTAACATCATCTTTGCTTAATGCTTGTTTTTTAAGAACACTGACCAATGCTACTGTCGCTGCAGTACTGCTGTTGGTATTGACTCTATTAGTGATTTCCTCGCCCGCATACTTTGATGTTTCCGGGGTGGCTTGGCTATCTTGCCACTGTTTATATGCATAAAAACGTTGACTTAACATCATTACCACATTTTCTAGCTGGGCATCAAAACCGTGTTCGTCCGATAAACCTGCAAAAGCATTATTAATATCTGCATCAGGATCAGAAAGTAAGCCACTTTGCAGCTCAATCAACGCTAAGATAACTTTAGGGTTGATACTTGTATAACCTGCCCAGTGCAAAACACGCTCTTTTTTATCTTCCAGTACTGGCGCATGCAGAGCAAAGAAATTATCCCAATCTTCACGCAACAAGTCATTATTGAACACAAACTGAGTATCGTCCACAGCCACCAAGGAGGTTAACTTAAGTGACTCAATAGACTGTGCAGTAAAGTTAAAATCATTATGCTTATGGCCTTGTGCAAACACCGCTGGCGACACACCTAAAACACCTGCTAATGCTACATATATCATCTTACTTTTCATCTTTTGTTCCTTCTGTTTACATCAAAAAGACCCCGAAGCGGGAACAAAAGGTATAGCATCAAACCCAATCAAATGTTAATAAAATGTTTTAATATATGTATTAGTATATATTATGTACCCGAAAAGCAATGGCCTGTAGCGTGTTTTCCCAAATACTCTACTATAACTTTTAGAGTGTTATAACTTCGACTCGATTTCGCCCATTACTTTTTGCTTGATAAAGCGCTTGGTCAGCTTGCGCCAGTAACCTGTCATAGTCATTAACTGCCAATGAATCAGCGACTCCAAAACTAACCGTTACCGATAACCCGCTAGCGATGTTTGAAAAATCGTAGTTTGCAATTTGCACACGTAATTCTTCACATAATTGAGCGGCTTGTTGCGCGGTTTTATGAGGGAATAGTAATGTAAATTCTTCACCTCCCCAGCGAGCAACTTGACTATCATCACTCTCATTGAGCTCTCCTAGCATATGAGCAACCACACAAATTACACGGTCGCCAACAATATGTGACCACCCATCATTAATTCGCTTAAAATGATCAATATCCATAATCGCAATAGCGAGAGGTGAACCATGCTGTTTAAAATCAGCAAAATTGTCCGCAAGCCAACAGTCAAAGGCACGACGGTTTGGTAAATCAGTTAGTTGATCATGGGTTGCTTGATGAGCAAAGGCATCTGTTTGTTGTTGCAGATCATTAGTTTGTTGCTCAACCCGCTTAATCAGCTCTATCTCTATTTTTTTATAATGATAAAGCCGGTATCTATAAAGCCCGTAGACTAATGCTAATAAACCGATAAAAACCATTATTTTAAAAGTAGTTTTTTGCCAAAAATATGACTGAATCACAAACGTTAAGGTTTTATCATTATTTTGCCATTGCCCATTAGGGTAGCCCGAACGTACCTTAAAAGTATACTTTCCCGGTGGTAAATTAGTGTATTCCGTAATGGTTAATTGATTACGATTAACCCACACATTATTATAACCAGTCAATTGGGTCTGGTAATTCAACCGATGAGGCATAATAAAACTTAGGCCAGCATAATGAAAAGAGAGCCGCGAAACACCAAGCGGTAAAATAATTTCTTCATCTTGCTGCACCAAGGGGGTCATTTTGCCATCTACATACATTGCCTCAATAATTGTCGGTAATGTTTTCTTTGTAGCTTGCTTTAATCGTTCAGGGACGATAGTACTTGCCCCTTGCGCTGTAGCAATCCAAATACTGCCATCTTTGTGCAGCACTGCAGAAGGATTAGACCCGCCATTAGCCTGAGCGCTTAGCATGCCATCTCCTTCATCATATAGCTGATACTGGATTGGCAACGCATTATTTTGTGCTAACTGCGCTAGCCGCTGTTTGACCTGTTTTTGATTTACTTGGATCACACCGCGATTACTAGATAACCAAAACGAATCTCCCTGTGCCACAACTTGAAACAACTTATCAACTGGCAAGCCTTGTTCACGCCCAAGAATACTCATTTCTCCAGTTGGGATATGACACCGGACAAGACCACGGTCTGTCGCCATCCAAATATATTCAGATTCAGCATAAAAACCAAAAGCATATTCAGCATCAAAATGGGCAGGAAACACTTTAGCCGTAAATTTTTCTAAATTTGGGCTAAAAGATGCTACTCCAACGCCGGTTCCAATCCATACATTGCCATAATTGTCTTCACTAAGGGCTATAATAAAATCACCAGGTAAACCATCTGTACTTGAAAACTGCTTCAGAGAGCCATCCACGTCTATTCGTGTCAAACCTGCTGCAGTTCCCACCCATAAGCGCCCTGCACTATCAAATAACAACGCCCTAACTTCATTACTGGCTAAGCCATTTTGACGATCCAGAACAGGATAAACTTTACCATTGATAATCCGCATCAAACCTGAGGTATAGGTCCCGAGCCAAATTTGACCTTGCGCATCTTCGGCTAAACTTAAAACCGATAACGGATCATTCCCATAAGCAGGAGGGAATGTGTTTACTTTATTATCTTCAATGCGATTTAAACCAAGGCTGCTGCCTACCCATAAGCTACCATCAGAATGCGACAACACGGTACGGACATAATCGCCTGTCAACCCTCGTTTTGTGGTCCAAGTCGAAAAAGCGGCTTCACGCAATCGGTATAAACCGCCATTTGTGCCAACCCAAATACTATTTTCACGATCTTGTAATAACGATAAAATCCGATTTGCAGGTAAACCAGCGTCAGCATCAAGTTGTTCAAGTCCTAACGGGCTTAATCGAAACACCCCTTTATTGATCGTACCAAACCAAAGATCATCATGGTCATCTTGTAAAATACTTGAGATAGCCTCATTTTTAAGTTGAGCATGAATACTGATAAAACGGTTGTTTACCTGTTTCCATGCACCTTGTTCACTGCCGACTATGAGCTCACCTTGGCGGGTCAAATACAAGGTGTATATTGGGCTTTGTGGTAAACCGGAATCGGGAGTGATTAAACGCGCTGTTTTATTATTAATTTGATACAAGCCATTGCTGGTTGCAACCCAGATAATACCTGCATTGTCTTCTATTAGACGATAAGCACTGAGGTTTTCTAAAATCGCCGTGTCCGGCGCACTATCAAACTCTCGATATACAACACCTTGGCCCTCAAGGGCTAACCAAGTTTCATCTGAAGGCGTTTTTAATACGTGATTTACCATCGCAGTCGCATTTGGCTTGGCATGCCATTGCCCTTGATATAAATGACTGATCCCCCCTCGAGCGCCCACTATGTATAGACCGCCATCAGCTTGTGGGGCTAAACTACGTAAACCAGAATCTGGTAAACCAGTTATTTCCGTACGTGTAAACAGTTTAAACTCTCGGCCATTAAATCGGGCTAATCCTTCCCAAGTGGCAATCCACACGTAACCATCATTTGTTTGTACCACGCTATTGATACTATTATGAGGCAAACCAGAACGGGTATTCCAGGTTTCAGCAAAGTAGTCATTAAGAGGTAAGCGGGTTTGCTCAGCAGCAAAGCAACTAAAAACAACAAAAAAGAAAAAGCAAAGACCTAAACGAATCATTATACTAAACGCCTTCGTAATTATGGCGAGCTAACAACTTAGCATGAACGCAAATTAAATAGATAATGATTTTCCAGTAGTTAACTATCATTATGTTTTCTTGTATATGAATTATACTAACATAGTCTGAGTTTTATTTTCATTAACTAAATAACACAATTCGTTTACGGCCACGCTAAGCACACAGAGCGTCTATACTCTGCTGCAGCTGTTCAATAAACTTCGCTACATGTAAACCATCCATCAATGCATGGTGCACATCTATTGAGATAGGCATTGTCCCCTTTTGTGCATCAAACTGTCCAAACACTAATTTAGGAATGCCGAAATGATTACCTTGTGTATGTGCATGAGAGAAGCTTGTAAAGTTCAACCACGGTAAAACCGAAATATGGATCAAATCAGTCTGACCTTCGGTTTGCGCAAAAGCAGTTGAGAATAATGGCTGTTGCTTTGCCGCTAAGCTAACTCTGTTTGCATGTATTTGAAAGTCGTTCAACGTAGCTTGTTGTGAAAAGTAGCTAAACCTAAAGGTATCATCATCAGCAAGCTCTACAACACTGGCACGTTGAGCAGCTAGTTGCCAAGGTACACCGTCAATGATCCTCAGTAACATTGGTTGATAAGCATTACTTGCCTGCAATGTCGCATAGATATAGGCATGAAAAAAAGAGCATTGCTGTGATTTACAATGCTGATACAGCGCCCCCATATCTAATTGTACACATACATTAAAGTAGGGTTGCGTAAACTCTTTAAACAGTGAGAAATGTTGTTCGCGTGGCCATGTGGCTAAATCGATGGGCGTCATATCTTTAAAAACTATACAGGTCAGGTTGACCGTATCGTGAGGGATTTACTGAATAATGTAAAGGCGTGCAATTGCACGCCTATAACGCGTTTATTATAAACCGTTTTTGATGATCTCTTGTGCGAGTTCGTCTGCGATCAAATGCGTTGATTTTTGCTCTTTCTCACTTCGCGAAAAAATTTCAGTTAAGGTTTTGAAGATCCCCTCAACATGTTTATTTGATGCCTCAGCACTGTAACCTTCTGGCGCTGTTTCATAATAAACATTAATAATACCACCTGCGTTAATCACATAATCTGGTGCGTATAAAATACCTTTTTCACGAATGATCTCACCGTGACGAGACTCGGCTAATTGGTTATTTGCACAACCAGCAATAATTGTCGCTTTAATGCGTGGAATAGTCGCATCATTTACTGTTGCACCAAGTGCACACGGTGCATATACATCGACATCAAGGTCGTATATTTCATCAATGCCTACAGCAGTCGCTGCAAAATCATTCACGACTCGATCAATTGCCACTTGGTTGATATCAGTTACAAACAAGGTCGCACCCGCGTCATGCAAATGTTTACACAAGCCATAAGCAACAGCGCCTAAGCCTTGTACTGCCACTTTAATGCCACTCAAGTCTTGGTGACCACGTTGATGTTGTAACGCCGCTTTAATTCCTAAAAATGTGCCATACGCTGTAAATGGTGATGGGTTACCACTTTTACCTTCAAGGCCTAATACATAGTTAGTTTCTTTATTCATGATAGCCACATCATCACAGGTGATGTTTACATCTTCAGCGGAATAATAACTACCATTTAAGCGCTCTAATTGGCGACCAAATGCACGGAATAATTGTTCAGACTTAATTTCTTTGGCATTTCCAATGATCACAGATTTACCACCACCAAATGGTAAACGTGCTACCGCATTTTTGTAGGTCATACCCTTTGATAAACGAAGCGCATCGACAACAGCGTCGTCATCACTTGCGTAATCCCACATTCTGCAACCACCAACAGCAGGACCTAAATTAGTATTATGAACGGCAATAATTGCACGAAGGCCTGATTCTTTATCTGAACAAAAAACCACTTGTTCGTGGTTATCAAAATCAACTCGATTGAACACAGCCACTTTATCTTACTCCGAAATTTGTAACCCGTGAGAGGGTATACACGCTGAAATTGCCGAGACTCTACCACTTCATATTACAGCTTGCCACTATATGAGATGATAAAACCTATCAATATCAGGCGCCGTAATGAACAAGCTAAATTATCGCAATTTTAAACATTTTAAATTCAAAAATAGTCACTTTTTAGAATAGTTAATTAACTTAACTAAAAACATAGCATGATAACGTTTACGTGAACGTCAATTTAAATATTATTGTAAAGTTTAAATTACAAGGCAATAAACAGCAACAAGAGAGTAATGATGGGTCTTTGCGGGAGGTTAGGTGGTTTACATCCAACTGGTCAGAGCTGATAAGCGGTATCTGAGAAAACTCAAATACCGCATAATAAAGCGAATACTTATTTTAATTTAGCGTCTAACTCTGCAATTTTAGCTTTCCAAATTGCTGGGCCTTGGGTATGCGCATTTGCGCCTTCACTATCCACTGCGACAGTGACTGGCATATCTTCTACTTCAAATTCATAGATAGCTTCCATACCTAAATCTTCAAATGCCACTACACGGGCTTTTTTGATAGCTTTAGATACTAAATAAGCTGCTCCACCTACGGCCATCAAATACACAGATTTATTGTTTTTGATAGACTCAACCGTTGCAGGGCCACGTTCCGCTTTACCAATCATGCCAATAATGCCGGTTTTTTCTAGCATCATGTCAGTGAATTTATCCATCCGAGTTGCTGTTGTAGGACCCGCTGGGCCCACTGCTTCATCACGTACCGCGTCAACTGGGCCAACGTAGTAAATAAACTTATTATCAAAATCAACACCTGCAGGTAACCCTTCACCAGAATTGATCATATCTTGCAGACGTTTATGCGCTGCATCACGACCAGTTAATATAGTCCCTGACAGTAATACTGTTTCGCCCATTTTCCATTCATGCGTGTCTTCTTTAGTTAGCGTATTTAAGTCAACACGACGCGTGCCCTCACCCACTTCAAATGTGACTTCTGGCCAATCTTCAAGTTTTGGCGCTTTTAAGTTTGCAGGACCTGAACCATCTAATGTGAAATGTACATGGCGAGTCGCAGCACAATTAGGGATCATAACCACAGGTTTTGAGGCCGCATGAGTCGGTGCGGTTTTTATTTTCACATCAACTACTGTTGTTAAACCGCCAAGGCCTTGTGCGCCAATACCGAGCTTATTTGCGCGCTCAAATATTTCTAAACGAAGTTTCTCTTCGGTGGTTTCTGCGCCACGTTCCATAAGCTCATGGATATCAACTGGATCCATAAGTGATTCTTTTGCCATTACTGCGGCTTTTTCTGCCGTTCCGCCAATACCTATACCTAGCATGCCTGGTGGACACCAACCAGCGCCCATGGTCGGCAAGGTCTTTTCGACCCATTCAGCCACATCATCAGATGGATTAAGCATCACCATTTTACTTTTATTTTCAGAGCCGCCGCCTTTTGCTGCCACCATTACTTCAACATTGCCGCCTGCCACTAAATCAATGTGCACGACCGAAGGCGTATTATCTTTGGTGTTTTTACGGCTACCTGCAGGATCTGCAACAATAGATGCACGTAATGGATTATCTGGATTCAAATAAGCACGACGCGTCCCTTCGTCAACCATTTGCTGTACGGTTAAATCTGTTTTGTCCCACTTAACATCCATACCTACTTTCACAAAACAAGTAATAATACCTGTGTCTTGGCACAAAGGACGTTTGCCTTCTGCCGACATCCGCGAGTTAATTAAAATCTGCGCAATGGCATCTTTTGCCGCTTTACTTTGTTCTTTGTTATAGGCTTTTTCGAGCGCTTGAACAAAATCAAGTGGATGATAAAACGAAATATACTGCAATGCATCTTCAATGCTATCAATAAAGTCTTGCTGACGAATTGTACTCATAGGGGTTCCTTAAATTACCTTTACGTGAGAACACGTAAACTAGGCCAAACCAGTGACGGTGGTTTGTACAGCGCTTAGGCAACGTCACTAAACGCTGCCAAAAAATTATAACTTATGATACCCTCCTAGCCCGTTTCGAGCCAGTTCTTCAGGGTAAAAAAATAGATGATAAAGCAACAAAAAACCTGTATTCAATTAGACATTTCGCTCAACTGCCTAGAGGTTTTCGCCTATTTTGCCCATTTACCTTATGCCGTTCTGCTGGATTCAGCCAACAGCGACCATATAAATAGTCGTTACGATCTGATTGCTATTGCGCCAAAAATGCGCCTAGAAGTTAAAAATAACCACACGTTTATTGATGACAAGGCAACTGAACAAGATTGTTTTAGCATCATTAAAGCACAGCTAAATACTCTAGATAGCAGTAAAACTAAGCCTAACCTACCTTTTAGTGGCGGCTGGCTCGGGTATTTTGGTTACGACCTTGGCCGAGTCATTGAAAAACTTCCCAGCCAAGCTATCGATGATATCGATATGCCACAACTAGCTATTGGTCTCTATCTGGATGCACTTATCTATGATAAAAAGCTGCACAGTTGGTTTTATGTCGCACAGCCTGATGTTGATAGATCAGCAATGTATCTACAGGAGTTAGCTCACGCCTCTCCAATTACCTCGCCATTTGAAATCACCCGAGGCTGGTCATCAAATATGAGCCGCGCACAATACAGCGCTAAGTTTGCAAGAATTCAGGGATATTTAAAAAGTGGCGATTGTTATCAAATTAACTTAGCACAGCGTTTTACAGCGCAGTATCAAGGCTCACCGTGGCATGCTTATTGTACTTTGCGCGAAGCTAACAAAGCACCATTTTCAAGTTTTATTAATCATCCTGATGGCGCTATTTTATCTATTTCCCCTGAGCGCTTTATTGCCATTAATGATAATCAGGTTGAAACCAAGCCAATCAAAGGAACGCTGCCACGGTGTCTTGATAAAAAAGAAGATGCGTTACAAGCAACTCGATTACAAAATTCAGCGAAAGATCGCGCTGAGAATGTGATGATTGTTGATTTACTGCGCAACGACTTAGGTAAAGTTGCCAAACCTGGTACCGTGCAAGTCCCGTCACTCTTTGCGATTGAGAGTTTTCCTGCAGTACACCACTTAGTCAGTACCGTGACAGCGCAGTTAGCTGACGATAAAACTGCGGTTGATCAGTTGTATGCTGCTTTTCCGGGAGGGTCAATCACCGGTGCACCCAAAATTCGTGCGATGGAAATCATTGAAGAATTAGAACCGCATCGGCGCAGTATTTACTGTGGTTCAATCGGTTATTTAAGCGCTTGTGGCAATATGGATACCAGTATTACCATCCGAACTTTAGTGTGTCACAAACAGCATATTTATTGTTGGGCTGGCGGCGGCATTGTTGCTGATTCACAAGTGGATTTGGAATACCAAGAAACTTACGATAAAGTAAATAAAATCTTACCTTTATTGAAGTAACCTGTGTGAATAGCAAACAGCTTATGGCTCGTTTTCAGCTAACTGCGCCTGCCAATGAGTATATACAGCCAGCTGATAAGAGACATTTTAAACAACGTCCTCAACGAGCCAGTGCCGTTATGTTACCGCTGATTGATGTAGATAACAGCGCGCACATATTACTATGCAAACGCCCAATGTTCTTAAATCACCATCCTGGGGAAATTTGCTTACCAGGCGGTAAGCATGAGTTGAGCGATGCAAACTTACGCCATACTGCACTGCGTGAACTAAGTGAAGAGCTAAATATCGCCCCATCAAATGTCACTGTCATCGGTCAATTAGGCGATTACTCTACTCTTACCGGCTTTACGATTACACCGTTTGTTGGTGTATTAGCCCCAGATACACATTGGCATGCAGACCAAAATGAAGTGGCCGCCAGTTTTTTGCTGCCCGTCAGCGCACTCGCTGATGTAAACAATTGGCAACCCTTACCTTTTCATCGCTTTGGCAAAACTATTACTTTACAAGGTTTTTCAACTCCTTACGGACTACTTTGGGGAGCCACTGCTAGCATTATAAAAAACTTTACAAAACAGCTTGCCATACCAGTTTAAATCTCTATTGCAAAGGGTTACAAGGGTACAATTACGCGTTATTATGTGCGACCGTTCAAAGGCAGCAATCGTGCTGAGTAAAAGTAGAGTAAAGTTATTATGATCAGTGCATTCGATATGTTTAGTATTGGCATTGGCCCGTCATCATCACACACCGTCGGCCCAATGCGCGCATCGCGTTTATTTGTTAACGAACTACAACAACAAAACTTGTTAACCGATGTCACCAGCATTAAAGTTGAGCTATATGGCTCATTGGGACAAACAGGTATCGGCCATGGCTCAGGCAAAGCAGTTATCCTCGGACTTGCGGGTTATGATCCGGAAACCATTGATGCCGATTTAGTAGACGATATTCTCGCTAAAATTGAAAATGAACAAGTGATCCACTTAAATCAAGTGCATCAAGCAAAGTTTCCAAAACAAGGAGCGATTGTATTCCACCGTCGTAAAACTTTGCCAAAACACTCAAATGCAATGGAGATCATTGCTTTTAAAGGCGACGAAAAACTCCATAGTAAAGTTTACTATTCAATTGGCGGCGGTTTTATTGTTACCGATGAAGAATTTGAAAACGAAAAACAAGCTGCGCTCACTGTCCGTGAAGAAAACCCAGCCCCCTTTCCATTTGGCAGTGCCAAAGAATTATTAGAAATGTGTAAGGAGTCAGGTTATAGCGTATCAAGCTTGATGATGAAAAATGAAAAAACCTTACGCACAGAAGATGAAATAAAAGATGAACTATTCAATATTTGGCAAGTAATGAAAGCCTGTATTGAACGCGGTATGCGCACCGAAGGAATTTTACCTGGTGGTTTAAAAGTAAAACGTCGCGCCCCTAGCCTGTACTTAAAGCTCAATATTGAAGTCAGCAATGACCCCCTTCGCGCAATGGACTGGGTGGATTTATTTGCCCTTGCTGTTAATGAAGAAAACGCTGCAGGTGGCCGTGTAGTTACAGCACCAACTAATGGCGCAGCAGGTATTTTACCTGCGGTATTAATGTACTACCACACATTCATTAAAGAAATAGACCGCGATATTGCAACTCGTTATTTATTAACTGCCGCCGCAATTGGCATCTTATATAAAAAGAATGCCTCAATTTCAGGTGCTGAAGTTGGTTGCCAAGGCGAAGTTGGCGTCGCATGTTCAATGGCTGCTGGTGCACTGACTGAAATTGTCGGTGGCAGTGTATTACAAGTAGAAAATGCCGCGGAAATTGGCATGGAGCATAACTTAGGGTTAACCTGCGACCCTGTCGGTGGATTAGTACAAGTGCCGTGCATTGAACGTAATGCTATGGGAGCTATTAAAGCAATAAATGCATCGCGTTTGGCTATTCGTGGCAGTGGCGAGCAAAAAGTATCATTGGATAAAGTTATTAAAACCATGCTTGATACTGGTAACGATATGAAAACTAAATATAAAGAAACCGCTCGCGGTGGCTTAGCTGTAAATATAATTGAGTGTTAGGTTTATAGTCATTAAAAAAGCCGCAATATGCGGCTTTTTTGTTTTCAACAGATTAAAGTCACTTAACCGGTAATTCTATATCTTCAAACAGCTTATCTACGTCATCTTGATTACGTAGTAAACTCGCTCGCTCAACCCGCTCTTTGGTCAGATGTGGTGCAAAACGCTCTATAAAGTCATACATATACGTACGTAAAAAGCTGCCTTTTCTAAAGCCAATTTTAGTGGTGCTGGCTTCAAATAAATGGCTGGCATCAATACACACTAAATCGGTATCTGCAATTTGATCAATCGCCATTGATGCTACAACACCCACACCTAAACCTAAGCGTACATAGGTTTTAATCACATCGGCGTCAGTTGCAGTAAATACAATGTGTGGTTCAAGTCCCTGCGCATTAAATGCTTTATCAAGTTCTGAACGGCCAGTAAAACCAAATACATAAGTAATAAGTGGATACTGGGCAATATCGGCAACGGTTAGCGACTCTGCTTTTTTAGCTAGTGGATGGTCTTTTGCCACCACAATACTGCGATTCCAGTGATAGCAAGGTAACATCACTAAATCAGAATATAAATGTAGTGCTTCAGTGGCAATTGCAAAATCAGCATCGCCACGAGCAGCAGCATCAGAAATTTGCTGCGGCGTACCTTGGTGCATGTGCAATGACACCGCAGGGTACTTTTTCATAAATCCTTGGATCACACTTGGCAGTGCATACCGTGCTTGGGTATGTGTGGTGGCAATATTCAACTTACCTTGATCAGGTAGTGTATGCTCATTTGCAACCGCTTTAATACCCTCTACTTTAGAAAGGATCTCACGGGAAATATTAATTATTTCAGTGCCCGCGCTGGTAACATGGGTTAAGTGTTTTCCACTTCGCCCAAAAATCTGCACGCCCAACTCATCTTCCAACATACGTACTTGCTTAGAAATACCTGGCTGTGAGGTAAACAAACTTTCAGCGGTTGCTGAAACATTAAGTTTATGATTTTGGACTTCGACGATGTATCTGAGTTGTTGTAATTTCATGGCTGCATTTTTTAGTGTAGTTATACTGCTTATTTATAAATGCTACATCGCGTCAAGCCAAGTTTTTTCTGATTAACAATAGAAAAAGGCTGTCTGGAATCGTATTTATAAGGTTATCTGCTTAGGCTAGCATAATCCCTCGCCTTGAGGTAGCCATCTTTTAAGCTGATGCTCAAAATGAAAAAATATCATACGCAGATAGTAATAAATGATGAGAAAGTGAATTCTTTTTTACATAAGCCGCGCAAAACTATCCTGTTAGCATATATTTAATGTAAGATTAAAATTATTAGTTTGTGAAATTTGAGACCTAAACCATGATCGTTTCTATTATTATTATGTTGATTGTTGCACTGATTGTCATTGCCCTCTGGGTCAGTGCGGTACAACAGCATAAAGAGAAACAAGAAACAGAACGCCGCAAAGACTTAACCAAACAAAAAAAAATCATTGAAGAATCAGAAGACGTTCTATTAAATAGCGCAAACATCCCTATGTCAGAACATATTTTACGTATTCTACAACGGCGTATTCATGATGCTTTAGTCGCTATGGTGCAGCTATCACCCAATTCGAAAGAGTTAAAGAATCGCTTAAAGGAAGCAAAAGAACGTTTAGGAGACTCAATCGACACCACTAACTTAGAAAATTTAGTGTTACCCGATAACGACAAGCAATTAATAGCACTAATCCAAGGTATTAAGAAAGTACGCGCAGTACTTCGTTCAGAGCATGGCAAAGGGAAAGTAGACAGCCAAATTTTTATTGCTGAAGACAAGCGCTTAGAAAAACTCCAATTACGAATTAATATTGAAAGCCAGATTAAACGAGGTATCTCCGCACGCTCTGCGAATATGGTCGGTTCTGCACGCCAATACTTTGAAAAAGCCTACGCTACTGTATCTGCAGTCGCTTATAGCGATGACTATATAACCACTAAACGCCAAGAGCTCGAAGGTTATTTAGAAGCAATAAGCACAGAGCTTAAAGCATCTAATGCAACAGCACTGAAGAAAAAAGCAGAGCAAGAACAAGACGATTTAGACGTACTTTTTGCACCAAAGAAAAAGTGGTAAACCACTTTTTCTTTGTATTAACTTAGGGTCTGTTGACCTTTGCGGATTAATATTTGTTCAAACTAGGGGCAATTTAATCGCGGCGCGAGGTTTGTAACCTAGTGGGCTAAGTGAAAACCGAGCAAAGCTTCCGCGTCCTGCTCACGCCCCTTACTTACATCCAAAGTAACAAAGAGTTAATTGCCCCTAGGCAGAACCCTTCGGGCTGCGCCTGTTTGGCATTGATGCTGCGTTATCACCTATTTATGGGGAATGACCACACCACATAGGTTCTGCCTTGCCTAAATACCAAACAGACTGCTGCAAATTTAACCTTGAAAAGTCAACAGACCCTAGTAACTCATTAAGATAAAAACGCAAATTTGATCACAAACATCGCAGTCAATATCCACACACTGATGCTTACTTGTTCTCGTTTACCACACAATACTTTAACGACTGTATAAGAAATAAAGCCCAGTGCAATGCCATGAGCAATGGAGAATGTTAGCGGCGTCATCAGTAATACCACACTCACTGGAATGGCATCTGTCATATCATCCCAATTTACAAACTTGAGGTTTTGTAGCATTAGCACCGACACATATAAAATAGCTCCCGCAGTTGCATAAGCTGGCACCATTTTCGCCAAGGGTGCAAAAAACATCATCAATAAAAAGCACATTCCTACAACCACAGCTGTAAGTCCGGTTCTGCCACCCACAGATACTCCTGCAACTGACTCTATATATGAGGTTGTGGTCGAAGTGCCCAATACTGAACCGGCAATGGTTGCGGCGCTATCAGCACTTAATGCTCGTCCTAAACGAGGCATATTACCTTGTTCATCAGCAAGACCTGCTTTTTGAGTTACCGCAACTAAGGTGCCTGATGTATCAAATAAATCAACGAACAACAATGCAAAAATGACGCTAAGCATTGACAACTCAAACGCCGCTGAAAAATCAAGTTGCATAAAAGTAGGCGCAATTGAAGGAGGCATAGATATCACGCCTTGATACTCTACCAAACCCAGACTTAGCGCGATCACAGTTACTAATAAAATGCTGATCAAAACACCACTTTTAAAATCACGATAAAGTAGCGCTGCAATAACAAAAAAGCTAAAAATAGCCAACAATGGACCGGCAGCCGTTATATCACCCAGTTGCACTAATGTTGCAGGGCTGGCCACAATGATCCCGGCATTTTTAAGCGCAATTAACGCTAAGAACGCTCCAATTCCTGTTGCAATGGCTTGCTTTAACACCAATGGAATAGCATTAATTATCCACTCCCTGACTTTGAACAAACTCAGGAACAAGAAAATACAGCCCGACATAAACACAGCCCCTAATGCTGCTTGCCAGGTATAGCCCATGCCTAACACAACACCATAAGTAAAAAAGGCATTAAGCCCCATACCAGGAGCCAAAGCTAACGGATAATTTGCCCAAAAGCCCATGATAAAACAGCCAATAGCCGCAGCAATACAAGTTGCCACAAACGCAGCACCTTGATCCATACCAGCTTCAGCCAACATAGCAGGGTTGACAAACACAATATAAACCATAGTAATAAAGGTAGTGAGGCCGGCAATACATTCGCGGCGCACAGTCGAGTTGTGGTCGCTAATTTTAAATAACGCGTCGAGCATAAGTGAGTTTCATTTTAGATGACAATAATTGCGTGATTTTATCATATATTTCAAGAATAACAGGACAATTAACCTGATATTAGACTAAACTGAGCAGGTAAATGACAACAATAATATGTGTGGCACTATGACAGATACCTCGCCAATTGGCTTAGATTTAGAACAACAGTTAGAAAACGTATTATCGTTTATCACCCAACCGAGCAAAGCCCCACACAGTGCGGTTAAAGCTGATACTCCTGATAACACTGTTAATAAAGCCCTGTATTATTTAAAAAATGATCAACCTCCTCTCGCTGCTAAATGGATGCGCTTAGCTGCAATGTCAGGTAATCAGCGAGCCCAATTTTATCTAGGATTATTTTTTATCAAAGGCCAAGGCGTACCTACTAGTGTTTTTCATGGCGCAGTATGGCTAAGTTTAGCCAGTAGCCAAGGCTATGAGCCTGCAACAACCGCCTTAACTGATTTACGTAAACATCTAGCCACCCGCCGCTTTAAAGATGCCCAGTGTTATGCTGCAACACTGTATGAACAAATACACCAACAGCAGTTTGCTCACCTGATCCCCAACTCACCTTGAAAAGGGACTAATCTACCCTTTTCGTTAAAATCAATTGCCACCTCAATTTAAATAATTAATACATTGTTTTGTATAGTATTATTTAATTTTCTGCACATTTTCAAAGCTGATGGTATCAAATAAATTTAAAAATCGTTCAAAAAGATAGCAAAAAACACTTGCACACAAACACTGTATAAACTACTGTATATGAGTACTGTATAAACAACCAGTGAGTGAAACTTATGTTACAGCCAATTACCATCAGAACAGTTAAAAGCTATCAACAAGATAATTTAAGCGCATCAGTAAATTTGATTCAGATAGAAGATGAGATCTCTGCAACTTTTGAACTTCTAAAGGTGTTACACCATTACAATAATAAAAACGCATGGACGTTACTGATTGCACCGGATCACGTACCAAGTAAAGCTTTACTTGATTCATGTTCTATTGATACCAGTAAACTATTAGTGATTAGGCAAAAGCATCTGGTTAATTTAGAGTATGTACTAAATTCAGCACTACATAACGGTAACTTTGCAGCGGTGATCACCTGGACAGACATTGTGAAAGACAATCAAATAGCTAACCTGTCATTAAAGTTAGACCAAGCGAGTGCAAAACTATACTGTTTTACTAAAACCCAACAAGCTACAGAGATAGCATTAGCACAATAAGCTGTTAAAATGCCGTTTTTTAATAAAGCGTATTTTAATTATGACCTCACTCACTGACAGTCTTTGCTTATGTGGCAGCGAACAAAGCTATAGCGATTGCTGTGAAAAATTGCACTCAGGCAATATACAAGCAACAAGCCCAGAGCAACTAATGCGCTCTCGCTTTGTTGCTTATGCTTTAAAAAATGCTAAGTATATTTACCAAACTTATGCACAAGAAAAACAAGCAGCAAACCCAATCAAAGAAATTGCTGATTTTGCTAATAGTTGCCGCTTTATAAAATTAGCCGTGATCAGTGCAGACCAGCAAGAATACACTGGTTGTGTTGAATTTTGTGTTAGCTATTTTTATCAAAACTTGTTTTGCCAACTACATGAAAAATCAAGCTTCATAAAAGAAGATGGGCAGTGGCGTTATCTCGATGGTGATATCTTCCCTGTTGCAGATATAAAAATTAGCCGCAATGATGAATGCCCGTGTGGTAGCGGTAAAAAATATAAAAAATGCCACAGCGTATAACACTTTCTTAGAGTGTAGTTTTTACCGTAAGTATTTTATAAATAATCATAAATTCAAAAAAATCGCGACCCAACGTGGTCTGTCTAAGTGCGATTAACTATTTGTTGCTTAACCTAAATTTTGGTTAATGTGTTTTCTAACGCATTGATTTAAAGCACTAATATTACTTTTACTCTCCAGCCGAAATTTTCAGGGAAAATAAGGCGAATTTACGCGTCAATAGCATGCCTATTACAAGTAAATTTAACGCAGTTAACATTGAAAAATAGCCGCTGGAGATGGATTTATTATCCGAAGCTCAGATTACTTCCGCCAGTAGAATAACGCGGTAGCAGTTATCGATCCAACTAGGTTACAAACCTCTTGTCATGATTAAATCACTCCTAGATTAAACAAATTTTAATTCTGAAAGGTCAACATGCTCTAGTACTTCACAACAACACCTATAAACAACTAACTCATCCATAAAACATATATATACTGCGTTAGAACCAACCCCGTAGCATGCTAAGATCTAGTCATATCAAAAAACAATAAAGGAACAAATGTTAAATAAATTTCAAGTATCAAAAAAACACTATAATAAAAACTAGAAAATAAATCGTTATTATTTTTATATTTTTTTAAAATAATTAAAACAAAGCCTAACCTATTAATTTTAATTAAATATATTTATTTAAAACGCATAAAAACAAAACTAAATAATGAAATTAAAACTAATCAATCAGTAATTAGCATTGCAGAAAGTCATATTTAGCGCAATAATGCCACCGGTAGCACTGCAGTGCAAGCATAGACAGGACTTGATTGTGTTAACATTTTTAACAATTAATTTATTTGATTGTTTTGATCTGAACATACAATAATTAGGAACAACCAATGAATAAACGTACGTTATTTAAATATTCTTTGCATGCTTTGGCCATAACAACTGCTATATATGGAAACAGTGCACTTGCTAATGCGTCAGGCTTTGCCGCAACGAATGGTGGTACAACCGGTGGTGCTGGTGGCGATGTTGTTTATGC
Source organism: Pseudoalteromonas sp. SR41-8 (assembly GCF_014163915.1). Classification (NCBI taxonomy): domain Bacteria; kingdom Pseudomonadati; phylum Pseudomonadota; class Gammaproteobacteria; order Alteromonadales; family Pseudoalteromonadaceae; genus Pseudoalteromonas; species Pseudoalteromonas sp. SR41-8. Next base: position 26,270 of record NZ_JACJEE010000018.1, on the reverse strand, counting down.
AACAACTGGAACCCAAATTCACCAGGCTTTATGTAACCGAGCATCAAGTGACACACCAATTATCATCCACGTTGAAGGCACCATAAATCATGGCAACACCAGTAAAGTATCTGGAGATAGTTGCAATACTGGGCCAGATCTAATTGAACTAAAAGAAATTAATAATGTTTCTATTATCGGTGTTGGTAGCGGTGCTCTTTTTGACCAATTAGGCATCCATATTCGTTCATCTTCAAATATCATTATTCAAAATGTTCACGTTAGAAACGTCAAAAAATCAGGCTCCCCCACCTCCAACGGCGGTGATGCGATTGGCATGGAGTCAAACGTCAGAAATATTTGGGTCGATCACGTTACACTTGAGGCCAGTGGTGGCGAAAGTTCAGGATATGATGCTTTGTTCGATATGAAGAGTAATACCAAATACGTGACATTATCTTACAGTATTTTGCGCAACTCTGGACGCGGTGGTCTCGTTGGCTCAAGTGATAGTGACAATACTAACGGCCCTGTTACTTTTCATCACAATTACTATGAAAATATTAATTCTCGCACGCCTTTACTAAGACACGCGACAGCGCATGCTTACAACAACTACTACTATGGACTCGTGTCATCGGGCATGAATCCACGAATTGGCGGTAAAATGCGCGCCGAAAACAACTACTTTAAAAATTCCAAAGATCCACTCGGTACTTTTTATACAAATGATATGGGTTACTGGCAAGTCAGTGGCAATGTTTGGGATAATATCGATTGGTCTGAACAAGAAAACAAGCTTCACCCAGCAGGCCCTAATCCGACCTCAACCACAACAATCAACATTCCTTATAACTATCAACTTGATAATGCACAGTGTATACCCAACATCATTGCAGCAACGGCTGGCGCGAACAAAGGCTTGCAAACATCGAATGGCCAATGTGGCTCGACTACCCCAACTGATCCAACACCGGATCCAGATCCAATACCTGAGCCAACGCCATCAGGGGAAAATCTTGCTATCAGTGCCGGTGTTGATGGCAGTTCTAAAGCCAGTGGCTCGAGTTATGGCAATGTGAACGACGGCGATATGTCAACTTACTGGTCACCGTCAGCTACCACGGGCACGATCAATATTAAAAGCCTTAACACCACCATAAATGCGATTAAAATAATTGAAACCCCAGCCAGTAAAGGAAGCATTACAGCTTGGTCTTTAGTGAACTACGATACAGGTGTAACACTTACTAACGGTGGTGCTGTGCCAAATGTAATCACTTTTTCTAACACTAACTTATCCAAAGTAAGTTTTGTGATTCATTCCGCCAATGGCGTACCGCAAATTGCAGAGTTTGAAATCTACAATGGTTATACCGACGGCAATAATGGCAACCCAACCAATACACAAGTCAATGGTACTTACCGCATTACCCCAAAACACAGTGGTGCATCATTAGATATTGCTAACTGTCAAAGTGAAGATGGGGCAAATGTTAGGCAGTGGTCTTGGCTTAATAATGATTGCCAAAAATTTAATATTTCAACAGTCGATGGGGTGTGGCATCGTATTTCACCAGTCAATGCTCCTTCTAAAGGGTTAGAGGTCTATACGCATTCAACTACAGCGGGTGAAAATATCAATATCTGGACATACACAGGGAGCTATAACCAGCAGTTTCGTTTGCAAAGTGCCGGCTCTGGTAAGTGGCGTATCATCAACCGAAATAGTGAGTTGTGCTTAGACGTCGCAGGCAGCAAAACTGCCGATGATGCTAATATTCTGCAATGGACATGTACCTCAGGAGCAGAAAATCAAATGTTTGAGTTAACCAGACAATAACTAACATTTACTGTGAAGGGCTTTGTTAAGCTCTTCATTATTAACCGTGTTCAGTCAGCGCCTCACGGGTAAAGCGTTGTTTATGTAGTCTATAGATAGTCGATATATTAATAACAATTACAGTCGCTTCCAATAGCACGCCGCCAATAGATCCAACAATTATATTATTTGCCAACCATAGGCACGATCCTGCAAACAGCAAAACACGCATTTTGATGCCCGTTAAGCAAAATAGTGCAAAACAACCCAAACAAGCGGCAACAATCGCAAGGTAATCCGTCCATTGCTGGGCTGTTAGATAACCGATAACCACGGTTAAAATAATAAAAATGGCTGCTATCCACACCGATTTTACCCGCATTGATACGGCTGTACGCCCCGCTGAAAATAAACAGCACAATGATGAAGTGATAGCATTGAGTAAATAAAAGTGCAGTGCATGATTTAGATTCATCACCACCATCATTATTTTTAAACGACGATCATCCTTTTGATAAAAGCACACCAATGCTAAAACAAAGCTGAGTAAACCAAACCCTTGGGCAATCCAACTATCAACCACCAGCACTACACCTCACTAAAATAAATATCTCAACCGCTGTTGTGGTTAATATACAATCAAACATCTACACGCTATTACAGATTATTTTCAATCATGGTTTTAATGATCCGCGCTTTAACAAAGTGATCTAATTGGTGGGTTTGTATCCACCATGTCGCAGCTTCCATAAGTAATTCTGGATCATCATTTTTGTTGGCAAAAAAAGCATAAAACGACAGCCCAACATTATCTCCCTTCGCCGCTATTTTTTTGTCGCAAACTTGAATGATCTTAGTCCTTAATTCGTCGCGCATTACGGCGTTACCTCACTTCACTTTTTAAACTGCATTGCATTTCAATAAGTTGGTGTTCGCCAACTATTTCAACATCTTTAATATATTTAAAACCATAACTTTCGTAATAGCCTTGCAAATAGGCATGTGCATGAATTTCAATGATCTCAAGGCCAATTTTACCAGCATGTGATAACAAGGCATTAATAACCAATTTAGCAATGCCGGATCCTCGGTATTGCTTTAACACTGCAATCCTTGCCATAACGCCACACCGTCGATTACGTTTCACTAACCGCGCAGTAGCGACTAAAGCACCGCCATCTGTTACCACCACATGCACAGCTCGTTCGTCGAAACCGTCTAAATCTAACTGCTTAGGAATACTTTGTTCGATCACAAATACCTGGTGGCGAATAGCATGCGCTTGCGCAATCAGTTCAGGGCTAGTGCCTAGCGTAACATCCATTTATTGTGACCTCTTAAACATAATCAACGAGCTAATTTTACTGTAATTGTTGTAGTAGCTGAGCTATTTCAGCCTTCAGCGCTTTATCAGGAATTTTATTTGCGCTAACCTGCGCAGCTTGTAAACTTACGATAGCAGCTTCGGTTTGCCCTAGTTCAACATGCATAGTTGCCATCGCATAACCAATTGACGACATATAATCTTTCGCATTGATGGCGTTAGCTTTAGCTAATGCTTTTTCATAGATCAACAACGCATCGGCAAACTCATCGGTAAAATCAGCGAGCGTTTCCCACTGTACAGGATGATCTTTCTCAGTATTTTCATGCTCAATACACAGTGCTTTTAGCTGCCCATAGAGTGAATCGAACGTGACTTGATCTTGCTGCTGTGCAGCATTCATTAGCTCACCGGCTAAGTTCAATACTGATTTATACAGTTTTGTATTCATTATTCTTTCATTACCTTTTGTTAGAAATTACAGCCAAATTAACTATCTTGCATGGCTAAGAACAACAACTCAAAGCGAAACGAAAGAAAATACAAGGCCGAGAGCGTACTATTCTAATACACTCGAGACTAAAATGATTCATTCTAAAGCGTATCAAGCCTAAGGCGGGGGAAAAATCTCAGCTCAAATCAGGTGATACCCCCCTGTTACAAGTTATCACCTCAGCCAAATTTTTATTGTTTCAAGGCTAACTCTCAGTTTTTGCTGTATCTTTACCACTTGCATGAATAAAATACAGCGCAATACCCAAACATATTACAGCGCCAATACGACTTGGCGAAAAAGCAATCACATCGTTACCAAGCCAACCAAAATTATCAATTAACATACTCATAAATAATTGACCGAATATTACCGCAACCGTTGCGACTGCGGTGCCAATTCGCTGCACAGCAAACACCATTATCACGATATAGGGTACTCCACACATTGCCCCTAATAATTGCCACTTTGGCACATCCAACAGGGTTAGCGCATGCCTAGGTTCAAAATAAAAGATAAGTAACCCGGTGATCAACGCACCCACCGAAAAGGTTAAAAATGCGCAGCGAAAAACACCTACTTTACTTCCTAATTGGCCATTAATGGCAGCCTGAATACTCAAGGTTGCACCACCAATCACCGCCAGAATTATCATAATTATAGTCATTAGCGTCCCCTAACCTTGTGCCATCAGAATTAATGCAATGACAATAAAAAATAGTGCCATAAGCCGTTTACGGTCAATCTGGCGATGTTGACTACCAAATAAACCATAATGATCTATCAGCAAACTTTTCGCTATTTGTCCCATCAAGATACTGATCATCGTCATAGCAATACCTATCACAGGTGCTGTGAACGTCAATATAACGACATAAACAGGCCCCAACACGCCACCTAACAATGTCCATGATGGTTGTTTGAAAAAAGATGGGCTATTCCGAGGACTAAAAAATAGCATCAACATAAAGGTAAGAGCAGCACCAACACCAAACACACTAAATGTGGCCCATAATTCTCCAACCTCACCACCTAAAGGGCCCAATAAGCCTGCTTCTACAGACAGCCCCATTCCTCCCATAACGACAATTAAAATCAAAATAAACTGCATGCAAATCTCCTATTAATAAGGAATAAATAATAACCTAGAGCTTTAACGCGAAAAATGGGATTATATAAGAAACACTTTTGCAGGATTTGCACAAATGAATGATTTCAGTTCGATCAATATCAGAGCGTTAAAATTTTTTATCGCCGTGTATAAATGTAAAAGCTTTTCTGTTGTTGCTCGACATGAAAATGTATCGCCTTCTATGGTCTCTAGAGTAATTTTGCAACTTGAAGATGCCCTTGGTCAGCAACTTTTTTACCGTAACACAAGAGCAATAATGCCAACCGAAGCGGGCCGAATTTTTCATGATTATGCGCGCTCAATGACCGAGCAACTCAACGAAGTACGTAACGAGCTGCAAGATAGAGCAACTCAACCCAAAGGGTTAATAAGAATTAATGCGCCGGTTTTTTTCGGACAAAAACACATAGCGCCTTGGCTTGGTGAGTTTTTAAATCGCTATCCGAAAATTCAAGTAGAGTTGACTCAAACCGATGATTTTATCGATCCGCATATTGATGCCGCTGACGTGATTTTTCGTATCGGATCTCTTGCAGATTCATCGTTACATGCTAAAACATTAGGACTGCAAACTTATCATTTAGCCGCATCCCCTGCTTATCTGAAAAAATATGGCACACCAAAAGTGCCGGCTGATCTTAGTCAGCATCAGGGCTTAATTTATAGCGGTTCATCGGGGCAAAATCGTTGGTTATTCAAAATTAATTCGTCATGGCAGCAGCAAAGTGTAATACCGACTTTAGTATCTAACAATGCTGAAACGCTGTTTATCGGGGCTTTGAACGACATGGGAATTGTATTATTCCCTGATTGGTTAATTGGTGAAAGCTTAAAAACAGGCGCTCTTGTTTCACTCTTAAGTGAATTTGCGCCAACAATAAAAACAGGACCACAAAACATTACTGCAATTTACCCTAATACACGACAACCACCGTTAAATGTTCGAGTATGTATTGATTACTTTAGTGAAGTTTATGGCAACCCGCCGTACTGGAAATACCAAAATTAAGTATCTACGTTATGCTCTAACGGGTGCAAACAGACCAATAGTGATACCTAAAAAAACACACCCGCTCAGCACACAATTGCATGCAGCTAAGTGACGCAGTTACTCACTGATTTTTTGGTGAATAATTTACTCTGAGAGTAGATTTATACACTACAACTAGGGGTATACTGGAAATAGGTTTTCAATTGTGGAAAATAGTATGCTCCCAACAACACACCCTATTTTTTGGCGCGACCCCGAGTTACCATTTGTCGAGCTGCGCCAAGTATTAGATGGCCGCAAAGTCACTTATGCTCCCCACTCCCACCAGCAATGGTCAATTGGCGCAATTTTAGCGGGGCAAAGTGAATTCATTTGTGAAGATCGTCTACATCAAGTAACACATGGTAATTTAGTATTAATGAACCCTGATGAAGTCCACGCCTGTAATCCAAAGCAAAACTCAGCGTGGGCTTATTACATGATGCATATAGATAAAAATTGGTTAGCAGCGTTATTGTTCGAGTCTGGCGTCACAAAGCAACAAAACTGGCAAGGAAGTCGCTTGGATACAGTGCTACTACCACAGCTTTATCAGGACTTTGTTATCTTGTGCCAAAACCTAATGACAAATACGTTTACCGCAGCACAAAAGCGCACGTTGCTAAGTAGTTACTTCGTACAATTATTTACGTACCTTGATTGCGTTGAGCCATTACACGAGCAAACGTTATTACCTGAAAATAAGCTATATCAAGTAGCGAACTACCTGAATGAGCACTGTTTTGAAGACCAATCAATTAACACAATCAGTAAACTTTTTGGCTTTAGCAGCAGTTATTTAGTGCGCGCTTTTAAACGTCATTTTAATATGACTCCGCACGCTTATCGGTTAAATCGTCGTATTCAATTAGGTCAGCAAGCACTAAAACAAGGCCAGCCAATAGCAAGTATCGCTCACAGTGCAGGTTTTAGTGATCAAGCGCATTTTCAGCGGGTCTTTAAACAACGCGTAGCGGCAACTCCCGAGCAATATCGCCGTACTTTATCACTGTAAATTAAAACCACTAAATCAATAATAAAAAGCAGCTGCCAGCCAGTAATAGTGCAAGAATTTTATTCATCACTCGCATTTTAGCTGGGCTTTGAAAATGCTGCCCGAGCCGTATACCTAGCCAAACCCAACAGCCAAGTGATAACCAACAAATAGGTAAATATAAACTTGCAAAAGTAACCAGTTCAAATCCTTGCGCCCCTGGACTATATGCTGCAATGCCTGATAAAGAAGCCAACCACGCTTTAGGGTTAAGCCATTGCATGATCACACCTGTCATAAAGGTAGGGGCATTTTGCTTAGCGTCAGCTGTGAGGCCGCCATCATCGATAAATAATTGATAACTGAGATAAAGTAAAAAAGCGATACCGAGCCACTGTAATACACCAGTGATCCAGGCTAATTGCGCAATGAGATAATGCAAACTAAAACCAATAAACAAAAATAATGCAATGAAACCAAAGGTAGCACCAGTCACAAATATTAAGCCTCTTTTTGCCCCATATCGCGCACTACTACTTAACGAAACAAGGTTAACTGGCCCGGGTGATATAGACGCCGCCAAGGCAAATAGTGCCATTGAGATGATCACTGATAAAGTCATAATGTATACTTAGGTTATTTAAAGTGGCGTTTATTATCTGTTGTTGCAATAAGCCATGTATTGAACAAAATTGACCTTGTTGTAAATAAAATAGCATCTGACAAATTACCCCTGCAAAAACACAGCTGCACTAAAAACAATCGGTGATACACTAGAATTAGTCCATCTTACAAATTAGCGAACCATGAAAGAATGTAATCAATGTGGTAAATGCTGTATTAAATACGGTGGTGGCGATCTGAGCGCCACGCAAGAAGAGATTGATCTATGGGAGATATTTAACCCCGAAATCTTTGAGTTCGTTAAAAATAACCAAATATGGCACGACCCACAATCGGGAGTAAAACTAAGCCAATGCCCTTTTCTTGAAATAGCACCAAAAATAAATCCCCTCGCCGCAAATAAATATACCTGCAGTATTTATTTAGACCGCCCTGAAGATTGCCGCCACTATCCTAGCCTTATCACCGAAATGGTAAGAGACGAATGCGAAATGATTGAAGTAATCGATTTAGATAACTATAAAAAAGCACAAAGAAAACTTGATCTATTAATGCAAGACAGTCGCCCTGGCGGCTATACAGAATAAAACAGAGCTTAGCTTTGAGTGAGCTCCTAGCCATTAGACTAAAGACTTAGCACCCAGTAATTCATTAATGCGTGCCGTATAACTGGCTTTTTTAAAGCAATAAACAACAAATATGAAAATAAGGTATTGATTATTAACAATAGAAATTAACTTTTGAATATTTTCTTCTCTGCTGGCTATACCTGCGCCAAGCTACTTTAATCCGTCATGCTCGACCTTTGCCTAATCGTAATTGATAAACCTCTACTTTATTCTATCGATTCAATATTCATTGCTTTATACAAGCTGTTTTTTTATTTTGAGTTAGCAACAATGTTGCAGGAGAATTCATGACAACCACGCCAAAAGATGACACGTCATCTCAAGCTGAGCAGGTAAGCGATACTCAAACCGTTTCCGATAGCTATAAAAATCTTCATAAACCAAGCTCTGAGTTTGCCAGTCGAGACGATTATCTCGAGCATGAACTGCAAATTATGCAGCCAAAGCGCTGGCGTCCTAACTTGCCTTTTCGGGATTACCGCTTCGAATTTGAAGACACAATTCCCGCGATGGCAGGGACAATTGGTAAAGTTGTTATGGTAGGCGCTATTGCCGCCACCTTTGCCGCACCGCTTGGTTTAAGTGACGCCTTTGTGTTAGAAAACGTACGCTATGAGTTACTCATAGTGGCTATTTTTATCATCTTGTTTTCAGGTTTTATTTTACCCACTGCTAACTTAGCGGGAACCCACGGACCACTCATTCCATTAATTCCCATTGTTGTTGCAGCAGGCGGACACCCAATGGCATTCGGGCTACTCATTGGCGCCTTAGGGTTACTGCTTGCCATCAGTAAAGGCGGCAGTTTGTTGGCACGACTAACCAGTAAAGGGGTGTGCGGCGGATTATTACTTTACTTAGGATTCATAGGCACTATATCGCAAGTAAAGAAACTGTTTGCATGGGCTGAACAAATTCAAATGACCCACATTGCCTTCATCGTTATTTTGGCCACTATTTTACTGTACGCGCTACTCGAACATTTTAAAAAACGTTGGTTAGCTGTGCCGCTCAGCTGCCTTATTGGTGGTTTAACGGCCTTTGCCTTAGGTGCGCCGTTTGAATTTAAAACCGCCCCCGGGTTACCAAATATGAACCCTATGTATTGGTGGGGTGAAAACACCGGTTGGATGTTAGGTTTGCCGACTCTTGAAAGCTTTGTAGTCGTATTGCCCTTTGCCATACTGGCAGTGGCCATGTGGTCGCCAGACTTTTTAGGCCATCAAGTATTCCAAAAGATCAGCTACCCAAAACGCACTGAAAAAGTGCAAATGAACATTGACGATACTATGCTCAGTGCATCAGTTAGGCAAACCTTTGGCTCTATTTTAGGTGGGTCTAACTTCACCTCATCATGGGGCACGTATATTGTGCCTGCCGCGATTGCTAAGCGCCCTATTCCAGCGGGTGCAATTTTAACCGCACTTTTTTGTGTAATTGCAGGTATATGGGGTTATCCAATGGATCTCGCCATTTGGCAACCGGTACTGTGTGTGGCGTTAATAGTGGGTGTATTTATCCCACTGCTTGAGGCGGGTATGGAAATGACTCGCGAAGGTAAAACCACGCAATCAGCAGCTATTGTGGTATTTGCTTCAACGTTAGTAAACCCAGCGTTTGGCTGGTCACTGACCATGCTGCTCGATAACTTAGGCTTAATTGGCTGTAAAGAGCGCAGCTCTGAGCTGACCCATATGAGTCGCTGGATCATTCCGCTGTTTATGTTTGTATTATTGACCAGTGTTATGGCCATGGTGGGCATGCTGCCAGGTATTCCAGCGTTGCTAGAAAACTTTAGGCACTAATACAAAAAGGGGGGAAGCCAGTACAGCGCTCCCCCCTTTTTAATAACCGTGACTTCGTTTTATTCGTCTTGCAACGCCATTGCAGCAAGTTTCATGGTACTTGCAAATGATTCTGCGCCTGCGATAAACAAGCCATTGTGGCAAAACATTGCGTCATCAATGCCCGTTTGCGCTTGAAATGCAGCATCTGATAAACCAGCCCATGCTTTTGGTAGTGACTTTCTGTCTTCAAATGAACCCGGTTCAACAGGCACCGTTTGCAAAATCCATTTGCCTGAATGCGATGGATAAACCATGTATAACGCTTCTTGCGATAAAGCATGCACGGTTTTTTTCCACGGCGTGTATTGCTCTAATACAATCACTCTTGCATCATCTGCGTTATCAATCGCTTTAGCGACGATTGCTTTAGCATTAATGCCGCCACTGGCTGCTGCAATAAAACGTGTTAAAACACGCGATGCAAATTCAACCGCCTCATCAAAACAACGATCAAAGTCACTTTCCTCTTGCCATGTTGGGTTAAACATTGAAATTGTTTGGCTAAGACTGATCCCTTTCGATACACCTTCAACATGACCGCAATCAATCGCATCAATGGTCGATACCAAACCGGCATCAACTGCATGCGCAACATCTTGGTCACCCTGACACAGCTCTAAACCATATTTTTGCCAAATTAAACCAAATGATGAGTATGGGATGCCATTTTCACGCTCACCGGCACCGCCACGTTGGTGATGATCAAAACGTCCAGCAGCTGGGTCATATTCGCCGCCAACATCAATCACTATGTCAGCTTGCGCGATTAATTCTAAATCACGGGTACGTATAAGTTTAAAAGTAGGAAGAATATGCCTAAGTGCGGCGATACTAAACACATCATCCGCATGAAAATTACCGTTATGAGTTGCTACTGTTATATCATTCATTTATTTAATATCATTTTAGAAAGGAGTAAGAAGACGGCGAAATTTAAACTGATCCGTTAGCACAAAATAGATAAGTCAAAATTACAAGCACAACAGTATACGCTATCGGCGAGCAGCCCACAAAAACAGTGAACCACTTTGTGGTAATTAATCGTCTAGAGGAAGATAAGCTACAGTAATAACAAAGCAACAGTAGATTGATGGTAAAAACATAACCAATCTATACATGAACTGTCTTCAGTAAAACTTTCTCCTCGAGCGATACCTCAGTCTTTGCTAAATAAAATTGCCGAACCCACGGCCATTAAACTAAGTATATTATTTAAAGAGCAAGTTAAATAATATTGTTGCCTTGCTCAGGATCGCGAGAGCGCTCAGCTTGTTCACGAATTTCATCAGCATCACTGCTCACATCATCAATACCAGCATCCAGATGCGCAATCGGTTTGACTTTTTGATCTTGCGTAGTGGGTTGTTCCGGAGTCTTTTGTGCTTGCTCACTTGGTGCATTTAAAATAATCCGTTCACGAGCATCATCAGGCATACTAATACCATGCGCGTTAAAGCTATTAACCATTTCACGCATCAATTGCGACGCTACCTTAACCGGGCTGTTTTGCTCACTATTAACCCAAAAGTAAATACTGAGATTGATAGTGGCTGAGCCTAATTCATCAAGTAACACCTGTGGGGCCGGATCTTTTAGCACAGCAGCTTGTTTATCCATTAAACTCAGCGCTAACTGCTGAGTGTTACGTATATCGTTATCGTAACCTATGCCTATTTTATAGTGACCGCGCATTTTCGGATTAGCAGTAAGGTTTTTAATCACATTTTTATAAACAGTCGCATTAGGTATTTGAATATGATTACCATCAAAATCAACTAATGTGGTCGCCCGCGCAGTGACCTTTTTTACTACCCCTAAGCAGCCATCGACTTCAATAACATCATCAATACGAAAAGGACGTTGCACACTTAATAGCATGCTCGATATAAAGTTCTCTGCAATATCACGAAATGCAAAACCTAAGATTAGCCCGACTAATCCAGTACCGCTCATTATCGCCACGGCAAATTCACTTAAGCCTGCTAAGCGTAAAAATAAATAAACTCCAAACAAAATGATCACAGTACTAATAAAGCGACGAGCAACAACATGCAATAACCGCCTTTCACTTACATAGCCAATAGGTTTCACTAATAAATAAGACACAGGCTTTGCTAAAAAATAGCACACGATTATTGCTGCTATACCTAAAGTGAGAGCGGGTAACATTTGCCAAGCACTTTGTAAAAAATGCACAATTTGTGAGTTTATACCTTGCCAAGATACTGGCGCTAAAGGATCCGCGTTGGTACTCGTTGTTTGTATTTTTAATGCGCTAATAATTTGATTATTAATACTATTCATTATTTCCATATGTAACTCATGCGCTCTTTATTGATGAAACCATTAATTCTGTAGAAGCAAATTAAACGCCAACTTAAGCTGGCAAGCACCTTGCACCCTAACTTCTAATAAATAGTGACTAATAACCATCAGCAAGGAATAAAATATGGCACATAAACCACGTGGCTACACAGCAGATAAACCAACCGAGATCCCCTTGCTGGGCTGGTGGGATATCAGCAAGCGGGTATACCAAAGTATGTCGCAAGATAACTTATCCTTTGTTGCCGCTGGTGTCGCCTTTTACGCATTACTCGCTATTTTTCCAGCACTGGCAGCCTGTGTTTCGCTGTATGCTTATTTCGCCTCTACGGCGGATGTTAGTGAACAGATTAGTAAGTTTATTACTTTATTGCCACCAAGCAGCCGAGAAATCGTTCTACAACAGGTATCTGAAGTTACCCAACAATCACAAAAAGTGTTAAGTGTTAGTGCAATAAGCACGTTGTTATTAACCACATGGAGTAGCAGTAAGGGCTGCCAAGCACTGATCACAGCCTGCAATATTACCTACCATGAGCAAACCAAAAGGCAGTTTTTCAAAGCGCTTTTAGTGCGCTTTCTATTCTCTATTGGCGCTATATTGGTCGCAGTAATCGCATTATTAATCATTGGTATATTGCCTATCGCACTCAATATTGTTGGTCTAGAAAACAGTATCGATACGGTGATCAAATTACTCACTTGGCTATTACTAGCAGCGACTTTTCATTTTTCTTTAGCTTTTGTATATCGTTATGCACCCCATAGAAAAGCGGCAAAGTGGCGTTGGGTTACAACTGGTTCAGTAATGGCGACAGGACTTTGGATCATCGCATCATTAGGGTTTTCATATTATGTATCACAATTTGCCTCGTACAATGAAACGTATGGCTCACTTGGTGGTGTGGTGATCATGTTGATGTGGTTGTATATCAGCGCCTATATCATTATTTTTGGCGCTGCGATTAATGCCAGCACCGAACAACAAACCATGGTTGATAGCACCGTAGGACCTGCACATCAGTCTGGCAATCGCGGGGCTTTTGTAGTGGATAACCTAACGAAAAAACAAAAATCAGAACGTTCTGTTAAAACGAATGAATAGTGCTATTTTTACCCATGGTTGTTTAATTTTATTGTGTTTAAATAATACCATACAAGATTCGGAGCAAAGCAATGAAAGTAATAAAACAACTCAATAGCCATGCAACCCAAGATGGTGATGGCGTAAATATTAGCCGGATACCAGGCTTTGATGGTAAGCATTTAGATCCTTTTTTAATGATCGACGAATTAAAATCCGACGATCACAGTGACTTTATGGGTGGGTTTCCTGCCCACCCGCATCGTGGTATCGAAACCTTTACCTACATTATTAAAGGCGGCTTTGAACACCAAGATCAAATGGGCAATAAAAAAGCTATTCGCGCAGGTGATGTGCAATGGATGAGTACCGGCTTTGGCGTTATCCATAGCGAAATGCCACTTGCCGATGCGATTGAGGGGATGCATGGCTTTCAAATTTGGCTCAATATGCCAAGCACTGAAAAGCTCAGAGCACCGAAATATCAAGATACTACTGAGCACCCTGCACCTGAACATAAAAATAGTCAAGGTGTTGAACTAAAAGCACTGGCTGGCAATTGGCAATTTGACCAGCAAACTCAGGTTTCAAGCCTACAAGAACTAGCAGCCAATGGCATGCTAGCAGATGTAACATTACCTGTAGGCACTGAGTTTGCTCATCCACCACTGACACAAAGCAAGGTGATGATTTATATTCATACCGGCTCAATCAACACCGAACAAGGTGGTCCAGTAATGGCTGGCAGCCTACTTATTTTAGAGCCCGGTAGTGATATTAAATTTAGCTCGCAAAGCGGCGCTGGGGTACTTATTTTAGCCGGTGATCCGCTTAATGAACCTATTGCTCACATGGGCCCGTTTGTGATGAATACGCAAGATCAATTACGAGAAGCAATTAGTGATTACCAAAGCGGTAAATTTGGTAGCTTTTAAAACACGATATAGGAGTCAATTATGGGATTACTAGTCAACGGTAAATGGCAAGATAAATGGTACGACACCGATAAAAGCGATGGTGAGTTTAAACGCGAGTCTGCACAATTACGTAACTGGGTAACCAAAGATGGCAGCGCAGGCCCAACTGGTGAGGCGGGCTTTAAGGCACAGAAAGGCCGTTATCATTTATATGTTTCATTAGCCTGCCCATGGGCGCACCGCACCTTGATTTTTAGAAAATTAAAAGGCCTTGAAGACTATATTGATGTCTCTGTGGTTAGCCCAGATATGTTAGATAATGGTTGGACGTTTGATAAAAACAACCACAGCACTGGAGATGCACTTTTTGATAAGCAATTTATGCATCAAATATACACCGAAAATAAAGCAGATTATTCCGGAAGAGTAACTGTGCCTGTGCTTTGGGATAAACAGCAAAATAAAATAGTCAGTAATGAATCTGCTGAAATCATTCGCATGTTTAACAGCGCCTTCAATGATTTAACTGGCAATAAACTAGACTTTTACCCAAATAACTTGCACGCTGAAATCGATGCAATTAATGAGCTGGTGTACAACAACATTAATAATGGCGTGTATCGTACTGGGTTTGCGACCACTCAAAAAGCCTATGAAGAGGCATTTAATGACTTATTCACTGCATTAGACAAAGTCGAAAGTATTTTACTCAAGCAGCGCTATTTGGTGGGCAACACCCTAACCGAAGCAGATTGGCGATTATTTACCACTCTAATACGCTTTGACAATGTGTATGTTGGGCATTTTAAATGTAATCTGCGTACTATCGAAAATTACCCGGCACTGAGTGAATACTTACGTGAGCTTTATCAAGTTGCTGGCGTTAAAGAAACCGTTGATTTTTATCATATCAAACGACATTATTATTTTAGTCATACCATGATCAACCCAACGCAAATCGTCCCTAAAGGGCCCAATATTGATTACGCTCGCGAGCATAATCGCGGTTAACCAATTTATACTACCCCTGCAAAATGGCAGGGGTAGTTTAGGCCTTTTTATAACCACCACAAATCACAATAATGCCTTTTAAAGCTTTGTTCACCACTGTATTGTATTGATAATATAACCAAAATAACTTTTTTCACCAACCAGATTTACTCTTTTATTCTTGAGCGTTAATAATTCAGCTTTATCTAAATACCATCTTATTGAATGTGTTTCTTCACTTGCTAAATCGGAAAACTTTAATTCTACGCAGTGCGGCTCATAGTCACTACTACATGTTGTTGCCTCAACTAATAAATATTCTTGCGACCAATACTCAGCCAATTGATAATTTGCCCATAACTGTATTGGGATATTAATGAATGTCCAAAAGTAAAAGTAAATAAACACTGGACTAAAAAGCAGCGTAAAATACTTAACTAAACGTCCCTCAGCAATAAAATGCTCATCTAAGCTTTCCTTCACTTGAGCAAAATTCTTATACTGACTAAAAAGGTAACCAATCGTCAGCACTGTCAGCGAAGGTAAAACCCATTTTAAAATAAAATTGTAATTAGCATTAGGGATAAATGCGGGATCCACACTTTCATACCAGATGAAAAAACCGCAAGGCATAAAACAGGTAATCAATAATATTAAAATAATCCAAAAAAGCTGAGGTTTTGCCATAGAAATTTAAAATCCTTATAAATTATGACCTGAGATAGCGTAACAAATGCCTATTATACAAACTGTTAAAGTTATAGTTTAATACTCTCAATATTAATATATTTATTATTTGAACAAACTCTTTAAATTTTTACTATAGGTACGACTGACTTTAAGTGTTTTACCACTTTGTAATACAGCCGTGTATTCAGAGTTTCTAAGTGGGTTAAGTTGCTTTATATGGCTTAAATTTACAATCGTTGATTTATGTATTCGCAGGAAATCTTCAGGCAAGGTGTTTTTTTCAAGCTCTTTTAAACGCGCCCGCATTACGTGTGTTTCAGCAGGTGTGTGTACACACATATAATCCCCCGCCGCATCAATCCATAAAATATCTTTAAACGGAATAATTTGAATTGGGTTTTTAGCATCTTGAATAACTAAATTCTCAGCTTCAAACTTATAGTCAGAATTACCCGCCACTTCAAGTGGTTGCGATTCATTGATCACCAGCGATTGGTGCACTTCAATAAGTTCGGTTTTTCTGTTTAGCTTTTCTGTTTTAATAACTCTTTCAATGGCTTCTGCAAGGCGAGCTAACTTAACGGGCTTAAGTAAATAATCCAGCGCCCTCACCTCAAAAGCTTTAACAGCATGTTGATGAAATGCCGTAACAAAGATAACCGCAGGGCAGCTCTCTGGTTGAAAATGTTTAATTAATTCAAAACCTGACTTTGTTGGCATTTCTATATCTAGAAACACTAAATCTACATCATATTCGTTAAGTACTTTAATTGCTTCATCAACACTTTGTGCACTGCCAATCACTTCAATTTCAGCAAAGGCTTCTAAGCGAATACGCAAACCTTCAATAGCACTGTATTCGTCATCAACGAGTAACGTTTTTAATTGAATCATGATTGCAAACCATTAATTGGAAGAGAGATACAAAACCACGCACCACCGGTAGTCGCATTGCCTTTTTCAATTCGGTGACTATTACCATATATTAATTTTAAGCGTTGCTCACAATTAGCCAAGCCGATGCCTCTTTTGGTTTTTTTATTATCATCAAAGCCTTTACCAGTATCAGCAACTTTAATGAGCAATGCGGATTTTGTTTTTTCAACATTAATTGTGATCACCATTTTTTGATCTGCTCGCATACCATGTTTTAACGCGTTTTCTACCAATGGTTGAATTAATAAAGAAGGTATTAATAAATCGTTGCATGGTTCATCAACGCTAATATTAACCTCTAGCTTGTCAGCAAATCGGCATTGTTCAATATCTAGGTAGGTTCTTAACATTGCGATTTCTTCTTTGATAGCTACTTTTTCAAGTGGGTCGGTATATAAACTATGGCGCAATAAGTCACATAGTTTTTCAAGCATGTTTACTGCCTGCAAGCTTTCTTTTTTCAATATTAACGTGCAAATGGCGTTAATACTATTGAACATAAAATGCGGGTTAAGCTGATATCGAAGCATTTTTAGCTGTGACTCTTTCGCTAAATGGGTTGCTTCTGCGGCCTTTTGAGTTTGCTCAAGATTATCTAAATAAATTTTGATCCCGTAATAAAAGGCAGTCCATGTTGAAAGCATGGTTAACGAGGCTGACGTCCATGTACCAAAGTCAAACCATGACATTGAAAGCCACCAGTTACCATATAACCACTGCAAGGAAATCCATTTAATTTGCGTCCAGAGTAATGTTGCAATTAGAAGCAGCATAATACGTAACGCGACTTTAACTTTGAGCTCTTGCTGACTAAAACAGTTGTAAAATCGTCTTAACGTTAAAGTGATCAAAAAGCCACACGCTACATCAATAATTAAATGCGGTATATGTATTGTCCATGGCTCTTCGCTTGGTATTTTTATCATTAATTCGGTCAGCATTGCATAGACAATCCAACCACAACTTTGGAATAACCAGAACAACTGACTTCTAGGGTTATTACTATTCACATTATTAAATCCAATGTTATAGGCTGTTGATTAATAAACGTTAATCAACAGCCATAGGGTATTACTTTGCACACGTTAATGATAATGAGTCATTACTCGGTTTTATAGTCAACGCCACATCAGCAATTGCTAAACTTAAATTTTGACTGGTAATGCGCAGCGCGTCTGTTATTTTTTGCTCAGCAAGTCCGCTATCACCACAGTGCAAAGGGATTGCTAGAGTATGCCAACTTTTGTCTGTCATTAATTGTGAAAACGATGAAAAATCAATATTCCTTAAGCAATGATTTTCGCTACACATGACTTGCAAGTTTGCTCCTTGTTCAGGAGCTTTATCTATACGCATTTTTAATTCAAGGTAACCTGCACTAAATTTACTATCTAGCTGTTTAGGCTCTAGGTAACTCAAGCTAACAGCGGCTTGTGCGCGCCAATTAAAGCCACGGCCATCTTCTTGATAAGATAAATTGACTGATTGCATAAGTAAACTTTGTTTATCGCCACTGGTTGCTGATGCACCGCTGGCTAACACCTTTTCTGTGCTTGTATCTGCCAGTTGCCAAGTCATATTTTTGGCTAAGTTTCTTACAAACAGCGGATGTGAGTCACTATTAACCATTTTTTTAGGGCTGGTTTTCTCACTCAAAACAGACACATTTATTTTGTCCTGATAAGTTAAGCCATAGCCATAAGCAAATAATGGATCATAGTCAGCATCGTTTAAGTTTAACGTAAATTGGTCATCATATTTAGGCCATGAAAAACTCAACTTACCGCTGAAATCAAACTGGGCTTTACCTTGGCTATTAGTTAATAGTACATCTGCAACGCCCTCACCTTCAGAGCCTGGTAGCCAAGCAGCAACAAAGGCATCCGATGCATTGAGCTCTTTATTAACCCACAACGGGCGGCCGCTTAAAAATACCGTTACTACAGGAATATTATCAGCTTTAAGCTGCTTTAATAACGCAAGTGCATGTTTAGTTTCATGCTGAAACTCAAGCATCTCGATGTCACCAAACCATTCTGCATAAGGTTCTTCACCAATAACAACAATGGCTACATCTGGCTTGGTTTTATACTCACCAGACTCACTTAAGCTTATTTCACCGCCTGCTTTTAATACTTGCGATTTTAAGCCGGCATAAATAGAGGTCGCATTTGGAAAGTCACTATTGGTATTGTCTGTGCCCTGCCAAGAAACACTCCAGCCACCCGCTTGCATATTAATTGCGTTCGCGCCTTTGCCGGCAACTAAGATGCGGCTACTCGCTTTGATTGGCAGGACGTTATCGTTGTTTTTTAATAAAACCAATGATTTCCTAACCGCTTCTCTTGCTAACGTACGATGCTGGGAGGCACCTAACCACTGTGAGTGTTGTGATTCAGGTCGTGAAGATGGCTTTCCTTTAACAAAAACACCCCAACGGATTTTAGCCCTTAAAAAACGTCTAACGGCATCGTTAATTCTTGATTCGGCTATTACACCGTCTTTCACTTGCTTAACAGTATTATGATAAAACGCTTCAAAATGCTCTGGTACCATGATCACATCAACGCCGGCGTTAATTGCTTGCGCACATTGCTCTAAATCGCAGCCTTCTACAAACTTGTGAGCATTCCAATCACTGACTACAAACCCATCAAAACCAAGTTGGTTTTTAAGTACATCCGTTAATAAATGTTTATCGCCATGTACACGTTTGCCATTCCAACTATTAAAGGATGCCATCACTGATTGCACACCTTGATTAATAGCCGAAAAATAACCTGCGCTGTGAATATCTCTTAATCCTTTTTCATCGATAAGCGTATTTCCGCGATCAACGCCTCGCTCTGTACCACCATCGCCCACAAAATGTTTTGCGGTTGCAATACGGTTACTGCCTTTTAAAAAGTCAGCGCCTATATCACCTTGAATACCTGTCACCATACTACCTGCATACAGCCTAACTAATTCAGGGTCTTCTGAGTAACTTTCATAGGTTCTGCCCCAGCGATCATCTCTGACTACAGCGACAGTAGGAGCAAAACTCCATTCAATCCCAGTGGCTGAGACTTCTTTCGCTGTTGCTTGGCCTATGCGCTTAATTAAGTCGGCATCATGCGCAGCTCCTAAGCCAATATTGTGCGGAAATAACGTAGCGCCATACACATTGCTATGTCCATGCATGGCATCAGTACCCCAAATAGTCGGTATTGCAATACCGTCTTTCGTTGAGTCCATTGATGCTAGGTACATTTCATCGGCATATTTTAACCATGTGGCCTGATCAGCGCGTTTGTCGCCATAGGGCGCTGTATTACCGCCATTTAGGTATGAACCAAACCCATATTTGCGCATTTGTTCAACACTTAAATAACCAATTTCGGGCTGAATCATTTGCGCCACTTTTTGCTCTATGGTCATCTTTGCCAGTAGTTGTTCAATTTGCGCTTCTACAGCGGGATCGCGTTTAAGTTTAGTGTTTACATAAGGCCAGTTGACTTGCTCACGCTCTGCACTGAATGAATATTGACAAGTAAGCGCCCCAACTACGGGCAATAAGCAAAATAATAATTTAGAATATTTGATTTGAGACATTAAAAACCTTCGAGATTAAATTCTATTTATAGATACAAACTTCTTAATTTTATTGGGGAATGTACTCAATAAAATCATAGTACGCCCACGAAGGGCTGCCATAGTATTGACCAGGGAAGTAATAGCCTTCGGTTGAGTTATCACCATTCCATTGGTTAATCATTATTTTTGTATTATCCATCGGCCATGCATACGCGGGAATTTCATTTTCAGCTAAATGACCATCGCCATTGTCTTTGTAGAGCACTCTTAATGTTTGCTCATTTCCTTGAGCGTCGTAAAGGTACCAACGAATCGAGTTGCTAGACCAATCAAAGCCAATAGTTAATAAGTTTTCTCTGTAATCAAGTCCGTATTGACTTAAGTCGATGTCCTTTTCCCAGCTTTGATAAGTGCCACCTTGCGGCTGATAAATCACATTGGTATGAACAACGTTCCCAAGGGAGGGTAAAAGCTCAATATCTATCTCTTGCCATGCTCTGCCGGGTGAATCCCACCACGATGTGTAAGTAAAAATGGAAGACACAGTGCCTTGCGTATTCCCTGACTTAACACTGCCTTGCACCTTGCCAAAGCCATAGAAATTATTACTTTGCAGCTCAGCACATGCGCCTTGTGATAATGAAAGCGTGATCCCCTGTTGGCTTGGGTTAATCATTGCAGGGGCAAATTCACAGCCAAAAGGCGAGCCATTGTCGCCACTTCGCGCATTCCAAATGGTATTATCGTAACCCCATGAAAAATTATCTTTAAAATAATTGGCATATGTAAAAGGTGAGATAAACACACAACCTGCAACTAACGAGCTAATAAGCTTAGTTTTCATTATTGATCCTTATTTAAATTGTACACCTCCCACAGTGGTATATTGACTGTGGGAAGTTTAATTGTGGTTAGGTTATCTAGAATGAAAAACCAGCTCTTACACCGTAATACCTTGGCATGCCAAAGCTGCCTTTTGGAATTCCTTTGCTAGTATTATTCCAATATTGAATAGTTTCATCAGAGGCATTATTAACGAATACTTCTGCGTACCAGCTTTGTCCTTGCGGCTCATATTTAATTGACGCGTTATAGACTGCAAATGCATCTCGGCTATCGTCAATGTATTTTGTCGCCTCGTCCGACACGCTAAAGTCCATATCATCTAAGTGTTTATCAACATTCCATACTGTTGAGTACGATTCATCTTTCCAGCTCGCATTAAGCCAACTATGGATAAAACCATATTCACCTAAATCAAATGTATGTGTGTAGCTGATGTTTGCCGTGAACTTAGGCGTCATCGCTAGGTTATTGCCTTTAAGATTGGTTGATAGCAGTGTATTTTCAGGATTTTTTGATTCCTCATAAGAAATATCAAAAAGATACTCAGCATCGTAATCCCACTTAGTATTCCAATCGTCCGTCACTTTGGCATCGGTCCAGGTTACATAACCGGTGATACGCCCGCTTGGATATGGCTTCCAATCAAACTCAAGCTCAATACCTTTGATTGTTGAACTAGGAACATTTTGTGTGTAATAAGCAATCACAGGCTTGTTTTGAAAATCAAGTACAGGCTCGCCATTGCTATCTAAAACGGGAGAGCCATCTTCATCTTCTACCACAGATAAACGTTCTACGTTACCGATTGAGCCCACTGATGCGTATTGCATGTCGGTGTAATCTGTGTAGAAAAACGCGGCTTTTAAGTTTAATGAATTATCAAAAAAGCTCGATTTAGCGCCAAGCTCCCATGTAAGTACTTCTTCTGGGTCGAACTTAGTTTCAAAGCGTGTTACGTCGCCGGTTCTATCATTTACGACTTCATATACATCACCAATTCCGCCGGCTTTAAAACCACTGGCAAGATAGGTATAAACCATCGTTTCAGGTGAAATGTCGTAGTCTAAACCAACACGAAAGTCATGATGCTGCCAACTTCCTTTATTATCGTTTGCAAAGTATGACGCATAAATTGAAGGATCTTCGTAGTAATCAACTGGTAAGTTATTTAGATCTGTTCTATTTAACCAACCAACAGCGCAACCATCGGCATTAGAGCAGCGGTATGTTTTGCCTCCTTTATCTTCTTTCGTTTCATCACTAAAACGATAACCAAGTGTTAGATGTAATTTTTCAGTTAAATTGTATGTACCTTGGCCAAACAAAGCGAATGCGTCTGTAGAGCGATCAGGTTGATCCCAAAAGGCTTTATCGTCCATTGGGTTATCGTAATAACCTAAGGTCGTGGTTTTTTCGTGGAAATAGTTAGCACCAACAATCCAAATAAAATCGCCGTATTCGTCAGATTGTAATTGCACTTCTGTAGAAAAAGATTCAGCACCAGTGCCATCTAAAAAGTACGTTGCCCCATCCCAAGGATCGAGGCCGACTTCGCTATCTTGTGCTGAAGAGCGTTCCATATCCTCATAGCCAAGTAGCCACACAAGCGAATATTCATCATTTATATCGTAGTTAAGGGTATTTCTAAGATAGGTGATATCTAAATTAAGCTTACCAGGCACATTCACAACAGCTTGATATGTATTATCACTGGGTAAAAAGTTTGTGCAATCGCCGCCCAGCTCTTCACTTCTACCGCGAATTTTATCGCAGTTAACTAAATCGAGATTGTTATTGCTGTTATTAACGTACTTTTGAAAAACGGTATGATTTGAAAAGCCACCATCTAACGGCTCCCAAAGCGTACTAATTCTAAAAGAGTATTCATCAGCGTTGTTATAAAAGTCGTCTTTTTCTGCGGGGGTTAATTGGCGAACTTTTTGCGCCTCTGGATTTGTGCCTGCGCCATCTATCCACCAGTTTTCTCGCTGCGTGACTGTTTGACCAATACCTTGATAAGAATCCTCTGAGATAACAGGAGCATTGAGAATATCGTCGCTTAATCGTCTTGAGTCGTATTGGTTAGGATCGTAGTAACCCTCAAGGTAAGAATCTCGTTTTAATCCTTTGCCAGAAAACCGTACTGCAAATTCGTCATTAATTGGAATATTAATTACGCCATCAATATTTTTGCTGTTGTATTTTCCTGCTTCAACGTTCACATTACCGTATAAATGAGTGAATTCAGGCTTTGCTGAGATAACATTAATGCTACCAACTGTAGAGTTTCGACCAAATAGCGTGCCTTGTGGCCCCCTTAATGCCTCAACTCGTTCAATGTCATACATCAGAGCTAGCGCTCCTTGCATTCTTGGCGAATAAATACCGTCAAGGTGAACGCCAACAGCAGGGTCGCCAAGCTCGGTAATATTAGTAGAGCGTACGCCACGCATCGAGATAACAGGTGCTGATTGATCCGTCGCTGTGGAGATATCTAACCCTGGCACTAGATTAGCAATATCTTTAACACTATTTACGCCATTTTGCCTGAGCTCAGCCTCCGTTAATGCTGTAATAGCAACAGGGGTTTCCATTAACTTTGTTTTACGTTTGGTTGCTGTTACAGAGATAACCTCTAAGGAGGTACTTTGTTCTTGCGCAGTGTTGCTTTCATTAGTATTTGTTGGATTATTCGTAGCAGCTTGTTGGGCATGTAACGGGAATGAGCAAGCTAATGCTACGGCAATTGATAATGCTTTTTTATTTATTGTGTGCATATTCGACCTTTTGATGTGTGTGTAAAACGTTAAGCTTTGTTACTTTTATTTAACAGTCTCACAGTATCCATAGGGTCTTTTTTGATTACTAGTCAAATACGCTAAGGCGAGTTAGATATAATACAAGCCGAAATTAAATCTTGGACAATAAATAAACTGACTCCTTGATTTAGTATCAACAGTCAAAAAACTTAAAAATTTATTGCATGAAAGTAAAACTGACCACCGATGCCATAAACACAAATAAAGCAGATATAATCAGTGAGCGATGAAAAATACCATGGCATAACTTTATATACCCAAAAACGCAGGTCAATACATTAGGTAAGTTATCAAGGCTCACTCATTGTCACATGCTAAGGCGTGATTAAAGCCATGCTTAACATGCTAAGCTCGATATAAAATACGTGGCTTTAAACACTGCCCCTATATTATTAACCAATCGTTTTATACACATCAATATTACTGTGAGTAAGTAGAGCACCAGCCTGTTCACCAAACGTTTTAAAATGTGGCGCTAACTTATGCTCTTCAAAGTGCTCATTTGTAGCCCATTGTTCAGTTACAATGTAATCTGTTTGCGTGTCATTATTTTTCACAGCCAGCTCGTAGCGTAAACACCCTACTTCTTTGCGCGATAACTTTTGTAAGTTATCAAGTGCACTAAGTAACGTAGCTGCATCAGCGTTTTTACATGACAGCATTGCTATAACGGTTAACATAGTTATTCCTTTGCATTAAAAAGTGCAGACTCACTGCACTTTATATTGAACACGCTTAAAACGTGTCTTGATCCCACTGCGGTGCAAAACTTGGGGTTGCTTGACGGTCGCCGCAATCGAGAGCATCAATACGCGCAATGTCTTCTTCATCAAGTTTTACGGCTTTATCATTAAAGTTATCTTCAAGATTTTTACGCTTAGTTGATGACGGAATGGTCGTCATACCCTTGGCGTTTACCCATGCAATAACTACTTGTGCAGGGCTTGCATCATGCTTCTTAGCAATATCAATAATGGTATGATCGTTTAACACTTTACCTACCACAAATGGCATATAGGCGGTGACATGAATGTCATGCTGCTGACAAAAAGCACGTAACTTGGTATTGGTTAAATAAGGGTGTACTTCTATTTGGTTGGTGAATATTTCACGTGAGTCCAGTGTTTGCATGGCTTCTTTTAAATTCGCAATAGTGAAGTTCGATACACCAATATGCTTAGTTAATCCAAGCTGCTTTGCCGTTAATAACTCAGTTAAATACTCGCTCATTGGTTCATCGTTTGATGGCGCAGGCCAATGGATCAACAATAAATCGACAGAATCGAGTTGCAGCTTGTTAAGAGACTCTTTCACACTGGCGATAAAATCGCTTTTATTCAGTTTGTTATTCCACACTTTGGTGGTAATAAATAGCTCGTCTCTAGGGATATTGCTGTCTTTTATCGCTTGGCCAACTTGCTCTTCATTGCCATAAATCTGTGCGGTATCAATATGGCGAAAGCCAACTTCTAATGCCATTTTTACAGATTCATAAGCTGTTTTTCCTTCTAAGCGGAATGTCCCCATGCCTAAGTCTGGCATTTCAATTACACGTTGTGTCATAACTTTATCCTTATAAAAATAATCGGTTTAAATACAAACTTATTAGATTTCTAACCTAAGTTTTTCGAAATACACCTGTTACTTTGTTCATTTAAAATTTTTGACCTCGTAAAAGGTATGAGGCCATTAACCTTAGTTTCAAGGGCTAGAGCCTGTTTATCTTTCACAGTTACTTTTACATCCGTATGTTTGGTTTTTAGATAAGGAATTATTAATGTAGGTAGAGAGCCTGAATAAAGTACGGAAGTTTTACTTAATTTTTTACTTAACCCATCAGATTACAAACCTAGCATGGTGATTAAATAGCTTGTAAATTAAACAATCTTCAACCAGAGAGGTTAACCGGCCCTAGAACCTAATAATTATATTTATAAATGGCTGCTTTAAAAAAATTGAAAGTGCATCTCTCAAGGCCGCTATTTTCAACACTGTTAGCGCTGAAAGTAGTGGCTCAAAGTCGATTTATTCTACTGCGCTTTAGGGCGTGCTGACCTTTGTGGATTAAAATTTGTTCACTCTAGGGGCGATTTAATGGCGGCGCGAGATTTGTAACCTAGTGGGCTAAGTAAAAATCGAGCAACAAAGAGTTAATCGCCCCTAGGAAGAACCCTAAGGGCAGCGCGTGTTTGGCATTGATGCTGCGTTATCGC
>NZ_JACJEE010000017.1:30320-93561 GCF_014163915.1 Pseudoalteromonas sp. SR41-8 | reverse complement strand
GAGGCAAGAAAGCTAGCAGAAGAAAATTCAGCTCGCTGGAAGAAAGAAGAAGAAGAACGTAAGAAGCGCGAAGAAACCGCTGATCACCACCTTACGACTTCTACTTACGCACGTGAAGCAGAAGATGTTGCTGATGCGCGTGATGAGCAAGGCACACGCCGTGCTAAGAAAAAGAAAAAAGCCCCAGCGAAGGAGAAATTTGTTCCTTCAAGAGGCAAGAAAAGCAAGCTAAAAGCACCAGCTTCATTACAACATGGCTTCCAAAAGCCAACGGTTGACGTGAAAAACGAAGTGCGTATTAGCGAAACAATTACAGTTGCTGAGCTTGCATCACGCATGGCCGTTAAGGGCGCTGAAGTTGTAAAAACAATGATGAAAATGGGTGACATGGTTACCATTAACCAAGTGATCGACCAAGAAGCTGCACAGTTAGTTGCAGAAGAAATGGGCCACAAAGTTATCATTGTTAAAGAAAACGAATTAGAGCAAACAGTACTAAATGACCGTCATGAAGATGGTAAATCTGAGCCACGTGCACCAGTAGTAACTGTAATGGGTCACGTTGACCATGGTAAAACGTCAACGCTTGATTATATTCGTTCAGCAAAAGTGGCCTCTGGCGAAGCCGGTGGTATCACACAGCATATCGGTGCTTATCATGTTGACGTAAATGGTAACATGATCACTTTCTTGGATACTCCTGGTCACGCGGCGTTTACGTCAATGCGTGCTCGTGGTGCTAAAGCAACAGATATCGTAATCCTAGTGGTTGCAGCAGATGATGGTGTAATGCCACAAACTAAAGAAGCGGTTCAGCATGCGCGTGCAGCTGGCGTTCCTTTAATTATCGCTGTTAACAAAATGGATAAAGAAGGCGTAGACCCAGATCGCGTTAAGAATGAGCTTGCTCAACTAGACGTTATTCCTGAAGAGTGGGGCGGTGATACACAGTATGTGCATATTTCTGCTAAAACTGGTTTAGGTATTGATGACCTTCTTGAAGCGGTATTAAACCAATCTGAGTTGTTAGAACTTACTGCTCCAACTGTGGGTATGGCTGCTGGTGTTGTTATTGAATCTCGTCTTGATAAAGGCCGTGGTCCAGTTGCTTCTATCCTTGTACAATCTGGTACGCTTAACCAAGGTGACATTGTATTATGTGGTCTTGAGTATGGTCGTGTTCGTGCAATGCGCGATGAAAACGGTAAAGACATCAAGTCTGCAGGTCCTTCAATCCCAGTTGAGATTTTAGGTCTATCTGGTATTCCAGCAGCGGGCGACGAAGCAACTGTAGTTAAAGACGAGCGTAAAGCCCGTGAAGTTGCACTTTACCGTCAAGGTAAATTCCGTGATGTTAAACTAGCACGTCAGCAAAAAGCGAAGCTTGAAAACATGTTTACTAACATGACTGAAGGCAATGTATCTGAAGTTAATGTGGTACTTAAAGCAGACGTTCAAGGTTCAATCGAAGCAATCTCTGATTCATTGACTAAACTGTCAACAGATGAAGTTAAAGTGAAGATTGTAGGCTCAGGCGTAGGTGGTATCACTGAAACTGACGCAACCCTTGCTGCAGCATCTAATGCAATCGTGGTTGGCTTTAACGTTCGTGCTGATGCATCGGCACGTAAAGTAATTGAGTCTGAGAACTTAGACTTACGTTACTACAGCGTTATCTATAGCTTGATTGACGAAGTGAAGCAAGCTATGTCTGGTATGTTAGCACCAGAGTTCAAGCAAGAGATCATTGGTCTAGCTGAAGTTCGTGACGTGTTCAAGTCACCTAAAATTGGCGCTATCGCTGGTTGTATGGTTACTGAAGGTGTTATTAAACGTAGCGCACCAATTCGTGTACTTCGTGATAACGTGGTTATCTACGAGGGTGAGCTTGAGTCACTTCGTCGCTTTAAAGACGATGTTGCTGATGTTCGTAACGGCATGGAATGTGGTATCGGCGTTAAGAACTATAACGACGTTCGCGTTGGTGACCAAATCGAAGTATTCGAAACAGTTGAAGTACAACGTACACTTTAATTGTTCGTAAGCTAAGATAATAAATGGGGGCTCAGCCCCCATTTGTGTATCCATTATTTAAATAACTTATTTATATTTCTCAATGAGTTATAATTTTTAGAGTAGAGTCTAATGAGAGAGTTTTCTCGTACTGATCGTGTTGCTCAGCAAATTCAAAAAGAAATTGCTGTTATTTTGCAACGTGAAATTAAAGATCCACGTTTAGGTATGGTTACAGTATCTGCTGTAGAAGTATCACGTGATTTATCTTATGCAAAAATCTTTATTACTGTGTTTAACACCCAAGATGAAGATGCTGCAAAGCAAAGTGCTAAAGTATTAAATGAAGCGACCGGTTATATTCGCTCACTACTTGGCAAACGCATTCGTGCCCGTATTATGCCAGAGCTTAAGTTTGTGGTTGATAATTCACTGATGGAAGGCATGCGTATTTCAAACCTTGTTGATTCTATTATTCGTGAAGATAAAGCAAAGCATGTAGATGACGAAGTTGATAGCGTAGATGATGCAGAGCATATCGACGAAACAGACAGCGAAGAAGGCACTAATACAGATGGCAAAGCGCAGTAAAGGCCGTCCAGTTGACGGTATTTTGTTGTTAAACAAACCAATAGGCATTTCATCAAATAAAGCGCTACAGCAAGCTAAAAGTGTGTATTTTGCACAAAAAGCGGGGCACACCGGTGCCCTTGATCCGCTTGCAACGGGTATGCTGCCTATCTGTTTTGGTGAAGCGACTAAATTTACTCAGTTTTTACTCGATACTGACAAAACCTATGTAGTTCGCGCTAAATTAGGTGAACGTACGACAACATCAGATTCTGATGGTGAAATTGTCAGTACTAAAGATGTCAATGTGACGGCTGAGCAACTTAGCGAAGAAATTGCTAAGTTTTTAGGTGAATCAGATCAATACCCGTCAATGTATTCAGCGTTAAAATATGAAGGCCGACCTTTATATAAATATGCGCGTGAAGGCATTGAAGTACCTCGCAAGTGCAGAAAAATCAACGTATTTAGTTTAACACTAGATGAGTTCGATGAAGCTAATAACGAAGTGCAAATGACCGCCCATGTTTCAAAAGGTACTTATATTCGTACTATCGTCGATGACTTAGGCGAAAACCTGGGTTGTGGCGCGCATGTGATCATGTTGCATCGCAGTGCGGTAGGGCATTACCCTGCTGACAAAATGGTGTCACTTGAGCAGTTAGAAGCGTTATTAGTAAAAGCGAAACAAGAAGAGCTTACGCCTTCTACTTATCTTGATGAACTATTACTGCCAATGGACACCGCATTAGTTGGTCTACCTGTGGTTGAGCTCAGTAAAGAGCAAGGTAGTTCTTTTAGCCATGGTCAGGCGGTTGTACTTGATATTGAACTGCCAGAAGGGGCAATTAAAGTGCTCGCTGATGGTGTGTTTATTGGCACTGGTGAACGTAATCCTGATGGCCATTTAAAGTCAAAACGTGGCTTATCAAATCAGCAAGAAACAACAGCGTAAAGTTTAGCTTGTAGTTATTGCCGTAGCTGGTAGAATACGCCCGCTAATCGTTTTGGCTGAATTAGTGATCGGCTAAGACACCTTTTAAATTTTATTTTTGGAGTTACTATGTCACTAAGCAATCAAGAAAAGATCGATATCATCGCAAAATTCGCACGTGCAGAAGGCGACACTGGTTCACCTGAAGTACAAGTTGCACTTCTTACTTTTGATATCAACAAGCTTCAAGGTCACTTTGCTGATCACAAGCATGACTTCCACTCACGTCGTGGTCTGCTTCGTAAAGTAAGCACTCGCCGTAAACTGCTTGATTACCTTAAAGGTAAAGACATTGCACGTTATACTGCGTTAATCCAAGAACTTGGCCTACGTCGCTAAGAACTAGATTACATAGAAAGGAGCTTTATAGCTCCTTTTTTTGTGTCTGAAATTTCTCACTCTCTCTGTCCACAACAATTAATTCTCTTGAAATATCAAATAAAAGCCACATAGTTAGTGACAGCAAAGCACACTTTTTAGCGCGCCTATTATCACCACTTTTATCTAGGGACTAAGCTCGCAATTTTGCATTACTTTGTTATATACTATGCGCGTAGATAAAAAGGTTTATCTACGCTTATTCACATCATTGCCAATTGTAGTACTTAATTGATTTCCAACTGAATACAATTATGTACTGTAATTGGTACTTTGATGGCAACTTATTAGAACACATTTAAGGAACATTTTAAGTGCAAGCAATTATTAAAGAATTTCAACTAGGTCAACATACAGTTACCCTAGAAACCGGTGCAATTGCTCGTCAAGCAGACGGCGCAGTACTAGCAAGTATTGGCGACACATCAGTATTAGTTACTGTTGTTGGTAAGCGTGAAGCACAACCTGGCCAAGATTTTTTCCCACTAACAGTTAACTACCAAGAGCGTATGTACGCTGCAGGTCGTATCCCTGGTGGTTTCTTAAAGCGTGAAGGTCGTCCTAACGACGGTGAAACACTTATTGCACGTCTTATTGACCGTCCAATTCGTCCACTTTTCCCAAATGGTTTTGTAAACGAAGTACAAGTTATTGCTACTGTTGTTTCTGTTAACCCTGAAATTCAACCTGATATGGTTGCGATGATCGGTACTTCAGCAGCACTTGCTATCTCTGGTATCCCATTCAGTGGTCCAATTGGTGCAGCGCGCGTTGGTTACATCAACGGCGAATACGTACTTAACCCAACGCTAAAAGAGCTTGAAGAAAGCCAACTTGATTTAGTTGTTGCTGGTACTGATAACGCAGTACTTATGGTTGAATCAGAAGCTGACGTACTTGCAGAAGACGTTATGCTAGGTGCGGTTGTATATGGTCATGAGCAATCTCAAGCTATCATCAACGCAATCAACGAATTCAAAGCAGAAGCTGGCAAGCCTACATGGGATTGGGCAGCACCTGAAAAGAACGTTGCTTTAGAAGATAAAGTAGCAGCAATCGCAGCTGATAAAGTAGGCGAAGCTTACCGCATCACTGATAAAGTGGCTCGTAAAGAAGCACTTGGCGTAGCTAAAGACGAAGTTGTTGCTGTATTAACAGCTGAGCTTGCTGAAGGCGAGTCACTAGACAAGCAAGAAGTTGGCAAAGTATTTGGTTCTCTTGAGAAGAAAATCGTACGTGGGCGCATCACTGCTGGCGAAAAACGTATCGATGGTCGTGAACCAGATATGATCCGTGCACTTGACGTAATGACTGGCGTATTGCCACGTACTCACGGTTCTGCAATCTTTACGCGTGGTGAAACACAAGCACTGGTAACAGCTACACTTGGTACAGAACGTGATTCACAGTTAATAGATGATTTAACTGGCACGCACAAAAACCACTTTATGCTTAACTATAACTTCCCTCCGTTCTGCGTAGGTGAAACAGGTTTTGTAGGTTCTCCTAAGCGTCGTGAAATCGGCCACGGTAACCTAGCTAAGCGCGGTATCCAAGCTGTAATGCCTACATTGACTGAGTTCCCTTACTCAATCCGTGTTGTATCTGAGATCACTGAATCAAATGGTTCATCCTCAATGGCATCAGTATGTGGTACTTCACTTGCACTTATGAATGCGGGTGTGCCAATTAAAGCGTCTGTTGCGGGTATCGCGATGGGTCTAGTTAAAGAAGACGAAAAATTCGTAGTTCTTTCTGACATCTTAGGTGATGAAGATCACTTAGGTGACATGGACTTTAAAGTAGCTGGTACTGCTGCAGGTATCACTGCACTACAGATGGATATCAAGATTGAAGGTATCACTCAAGAAATCATGCAAATTGCGCTTAAACAAGCAAAAGCTGCACGTTTACACATCTTAGGTGTGATGGACGAAGCGATTTCTGCACCATCTGAAGAGCTTTCAATGTTTGCTCCACGTATCTACACTATGAAGATACCACAGAAGAAAATCGCAGAAGTTATCGGTAAAGGCGGCGCAACTATTCGTCAACTTACTGAAGAAACAGGTACTACGATTGAAATCGGTGATGACGGTACAATCAAAATTGCAGCAACAGACGGTGAAAGCGCAGCAAATGCAATTAGTCGCATTGAGCAATTAACAGCTGAACTAGAAGTAGGTACTATCTACGAAGGTAAAGTTGTACGTATCGTTGATTTCGGTGCGTTTGTAAACATTCTTCCTGGTAAAGATGGCCTAGTGCATATCTCTCAGATCAGTACTGAGCGCGTAAATAACGTGACAGATCACCTATCTGAAGGTCAAGAAGTTAAAGTTAAAGTACTAGAAGTAGACCGTCAAGGTCGTGTACGTTTAAGTATCAAAGAAGCAATGGAATCAGCAGCTGCCGCAGCTGATGCACCAACTGACGCTTAATTGTTGATATTTAATCCAGATATTCTCTGGATAATATAAAAAGGGGCTGTATAGCCTCTTTTTTTATGCTTTAATGAAACCTCTTTGGATAGCACTTGTCCTATCAGTTTGCTACTTATCTTGGTATAAAGGATTTTAATGATACTTAAACACATAGCCTTGGCATCGTTTGCTATTCTGTCTTTAAGCGCCTGTCAATCTACTTCGCAAGCACAACCGACTGCGATTGTGAATGTGCCTTTCACTGCGCCTTTAGCGTCTGATTTTCGTAGTGAAATAGCGATAGCTCGTTATTCTGAATTATTAAATCGTGCTGATCTAGCGCCAGATCAACAAGCAAAATTATTTTATGACCGTGGCGTATTATTTGATAGTTTAGGTATGTCTACCTTGGCGCGGATTGATTTTAATCGTGCTGTGCAATTGAAGCCCGATTTAGCCGAAGTGTATAACTTTTTAGGTATTCACCATACCTTGATGCAACAATTTGAAAAAGCCTATGAATTTTTTGATTCAGCGTTAGAACTCAATGAGCAACACGAATATGCCTACTTAAATCGTGGTATTGCTCTTTACTATGGCGATAGAGCAAATCTTGCAGCGGCTGATCTTAAAGAGTTTTTATCACGTTCGCCAAGTGATCCTTACCGGGTATTATGGCTTTATCTAGCGCAAGCAAGCGCTGATCCTGTGCAAGCTATAGCAAACTTAAAAGCCAACGCACAAGGGCTGGATGATAGTCAATGGG
Organism: Pseudoalteromonas sp. SR41-8; assembly: GCF_014163915.1. Taxonomy (NCBI): domain Bacteria; kingdom Pseudomonadati; phylum Pseudomonadota; class Gammaproteobacteria; order Alteromonadales; family Pseudoalteromonadaceae; genus Pseudoalteromonas; species Pseudoalteromonas sp. SR41-8. The sequence continues at coordinate 86,417 of NZ_JACJEE010000017.1, read as the reverse complement.
CGTATAGTTTAATATCACTTTATTTGGGCGATATGAGCGAGCAGGGCTTTTTAACAAGTCTTGCCGATGGTGTTAAAACTGAACAAGAATATGCGCAGAGGCTATGCGAAGCTTACTTTTATTTAGCTAAAATATATCAAGCTAAAGGGCTTGATTATCAAGCCGCAGATTTCTTTCGTTTAGCACTTGCCACCAATGTGCATGAGTTTGTGGAATATAAATATGCCCGTTTAGAGCTTGAGTTAATGGCTGGTGAAAACGACAGTTAAATTATTTATTAGCGTTGTTGTTATGCTGAGTTTGGGATATTTACCAAGCTCAGTTAATCAGCATCGCGATATTGCCTTTTGGCATGTAAAACATACCCCAGATTCTATTCTTATTAGTTATTATCGTTTTATTGACGATTTTAATGCTCAGCTTAATTCATTGACTGATGCTACCTTATACTTATTAGCTATAAATGCTGTTACAGATGCACAATTTGCTTGGGCACTGCGGTTACTAACAAATGATCAAGCACAATCGGCTTTACCTTTTTGGCGTGTTAGCGTGGCTCAGCAAAGTGTTGATAAGCGCCGCAGACTCAGTGCATTGTTACTGCAATCAGAACGTTGGGATGATTTAACATCACTGGCAGAGCAACACCTGTTGCCTGCAAGTCATGCGGCAGAACAATTAAAATTACACCATGGCGCCACACCGGCGAGTATTGACCAAAGCTTTGCCAGTCATGAGGGATTTTTATTATCCTTTTCACAGCTGCAAGCGCAACCGCAGTGTCAGTTTAATGTGTTGATGATGACAGATCATCGCCAAGGTTTAGCAAAACTTAATGCATTTAAAATTCGTTATCAACAACACCCCCAACCGAGCTCAGGCAGTTTTTGTTTTAGTAAGCCGATTTATTTAGGGGACTCCATAAACTGCCAACAACAGCCGCAACATGCCGCTAAATGTGATTGGCAGCCTTTAGCTCACAATAAAGCTTGGCCAACGGGCTTTGATTTTATAGTGATGATGACCGCAACTGGCTCAGGCAATGTGCAAGGTGGCATAATGCACTTAAACTCGGCGAGTTATTACGGTTTATTTTTACATGAGCTGATGCACTTTAACGGCTTTGAAGATGAGTATCCATTACCCGCAGCGAAGCAGGCGTGGCTATGTAATCAAAAAGGCTTGGTGGCGCCGAACCTTTTTATTGCCAATGATCTTACACCACCGGCTGGCTGGCAGCTAAGTGATAGCTGTCAAACACCAATTAAAGCATATAAACCAAGTCATAACTGGTCAATAATGCAATATCAACAAATCCCTTTGTCAGTGCATTATCAACAATTATGGTTGCAACAAATTACTGATCCGAGCTATCAACCACTACGATTTAGCGACTATTTTCAGCAATTTAAAGCACCTATGAACTTTATAAACAAAATGACAAAAAAAAATATTGAGGGATAAAGTTGTAAATAATATGCTGTCAGCACTAAAATAGTACAAAATAACAGCAGGTAGAAGGGCTTACTATAGACAAAATCGTCGCTGATCAGTATAACTATATACCTATAAAGCGTTTATTGAAGCTAAAATTAAAACCATCCGAAATGACCAGTACTAAACTAAAACTAACTAGCAGTGTATTGATACTCTTATGACTTCAAAAGGTTTCTCTCTATGACTTTGCTCTGGATACCCCTGTTATCCTTAATTGGCAGTGTTATTTCTTCCTGCACCGGCAAATTGACTCGTAATCAATCTACGAGCTTAACTATGCTAGCGCCTTTATGCGCCTTAGCAATTGCGATTTATCACACGCCAGCGGTTTTAGCGGGTGAGACAATTCGCTTTACCACACAATGGATACCAGCGCTGGGTATGGAGCTGGCTTTTCGCCTAGATGGCTTAAGCTTATTGTTTATCTTTATGATCTTAGGGATCGGGTTGCTGGTTATTTTTTATACCCGTTATTACCTAAGTAATAATGACTCGATGCCAAAATTATACTGTTACTTAATGCTGTTTATGACTGCAATGCTAGGTATTGTGATGTCGAATAACGTGATTCAACTATGGCTGTTTTGGGAATTAACCAGTATTAGCTCATTTTTGTTAATCAGTTTTTGGTGGCATAAATCAGAGGCCCGCAAAGGGGCACGTATGGCATTAGCAGTCACTGGAGCCGGCGGATTAGCTCTACTAGGCGGCTTACTACTGCTTGGTGATATTGTTGGTAGCTATGATCTAGACGTTATCTTAGCTAGCAAAACATTGATCCAGTCACATGACTTATACGAAGTTGCATTAGTGTTGGTATTGCTAGGTGCATTTACTAAATCAGCTCAATTCCCATTTCATTTTTGGTTACCGCACGCAATGGCAGCCCCAACGCCAGTGAGTGCCTATTTGCATTCAGCGACTATGGTAAAAGCCGGTATCTTCCTACTTGCACGTTTTTATCCAGCGTTAGCTGGAACAGATATCTGGTTTATTTTGGTTGCCATGACCGGCTTAACAACGTTATTGGTCGGCGCCTACATCGCTTTATTTAAGCATGATTTAAAAGGGCTTCTGGCGTATTCAACCATTAGCCATTTAGGTTTGATCACTTTATTACTTGGGTTAGATACTGAACTTGCCACAGTAGCGGCAATATTTCATATTATTAACCATGCAACGTTTAAAGCGTCATTATTTATGGCCACCGGTATTATTGACCATGAAACTGGTACGCGAGATATGCGTAAGCTCAATGGTATGTGGCGATTTATGCCTTATACAGCGACACTGGCAATGGTTGCTGCAGCGGCAATGGCTGGGGTGCCGCTATTAAATGGTTTCTTGTCAAAAGAAATGTTTTTTGCAGAAACCTTACATCAACAAATACTTGGTTCTATGTCGTGGCTTATTCCTGTATTAGCAACTCTAGCGGCTGCTTTTTCTGTAGCATATTCGGCACGCTTTATTCACGATGTATTCTTTAATGGCGACCCAATCAATTTACCAAAAACACCGCATGAGCCTCCTCGCTATATGCGTGTGCCAATCGAAATACTAGTTGTGTTGTGTTTACTAGTCGGTATGTTTCCAAACTTTGTGGTTGATGGTATTTTGTCAGCGGCGTCGCTAGCAGTTCTTGGGGAAGCGACACCACAGTTTAAACTGTCAATTTGGCATGGTTTTAATTTACCATTGCTTATGAGTGCGATGGCTGTCGTGGGCGGTGTATTTATATATATTCAGCGTAAGCACTTATTTAAGTTTCAAGCATCACTACCTCCATTAAATGCTAAAAAAACCTTTGAGCGGTTTGTCTATGCGATCATTAAGTGGAGTCAAGAAAAAATCAGCAGCACCGAAAATGGTTCTCTGCAACGTTACATTGTTGTGATGTTGGGGGTCGTATTGTTGTGTGCTGGTTGGCCATTGTTTGAAATGAACGCTTTGGCGGGTACTGCGCCACGTACGCCGATCGATTTTCATAATGCCATTGGTGCAGGTTTAATGATCATCGGTGCCATTAGCACTGTGATTTGGCATCGCTCACGGATGGTATCGTTATTGATGATATCAATCGTAGGGTTAATGGTTTCAGTGGCATTTACTCGCTTCTCAGCGCCCGATTTAGCGCTTACACAGTTAACCGTAGAGGTAGTGACAGTCATTTTATTAATGCTGGCATTATTCTTCTTACCGCAACGCACCCCTAAAGAGTCGAGTTCATTACGTATTTTACGTGATTTAGGGATTGCCTCAGCAGTGGGGGTGGTTATTGCCAGTATTTGTTATGCATTATTAACGCGTCCGCTTGAGTCAATTTCAGATTTCTTTATCGCCAATGCAAAAACTGGCGGAGGCGGTACCAATGTCGTAAACGTTATTTTGGTTGATTTCAGGGGCTTTGATACCCTAGGGGAAATCACGGTACTGGGGATTGCAGCGTTAGGTATTTATAAAGTATTAACTAATTTACCATTGTTTATGCCAGCCAGCGACAGTGAAGGTCGCCCTTGGGCGCGAGAACGTCATCCACTGTTATTAGCCAGTATTTCACAAAGTTTATTGCCATTGGCGTTATTAGTCTCTGCGTATATCTTTTTGCGCGGTCATAACTTACCTGGTGGGGGCTTTATTGCCGGGTTAGTCACTGCAATTGCCTTTATTTTGCAGTATATGGCTCATGGTTCAATTTGGATCTCTGAGCGCTTTGATGTGAACTATCGAAAGATCATTGCCTCGGGTATCGCCATTGCAATGTTAACAGGGCTAGGAAGTTGGGCATTTGGACGACCGTTTTTAACCACTTGGTTTGAATATTTTGATGTGCCATTTATCGGCAAAGTAGAACTGGCCAGTGCCATCGTATTTGATTTAGGTGTTTACATGACCGTAGTCGGCGCGACCTTAATGATACTCGCAAGCCTAGGTAAGTTAACCGCAGATACACCTAAGAAAGAGGTAAATATTTAATGGAACTGTTATACGCATCATGCGTTGGTGTACTGGTGACTTGTGGGGTGTACTTGATCCTAAGAGCACGGACTTTTCCGGTAGTATTAGGGTTAACGATGCTGTCATACGCAGTGAACTTATTTTTATTCTCTGCGGGGCGCTTAACTATTAATAAAGCCGTCGTGCTTGGTACAGGCACTGACTATGCCGATCCGCTGCCGCAAGCGTTGGTACTGACAGCTATTGTAATTGGTTTTGCAATGACCGCCTTTGTCGTGATTTTGGCAATTCGTGGTCGTGCTGATTTAGGCAATGATCATGTAGATGGTCACTTAGGTAAAATTGAACACAAGGAGCACAAATGATCCAGCATCTAGCTTCTTGGCCAATTTTATTACCTATGCTTGCCGGCATTATTTTACTGTTACCTCCCTGTGGGAAAAGTATTCCTATTCGTCGTGTTGCCTCTGTAGTCATGGCATTATTAAACACTTTCGTCAGTGCGCTATTATTATGGCAAGTTTTCCAGTCAGGCATTATTGTGTATGCCATCGGCGGCTGGCAAGCCCCATTTGGGATCGTGCTGGTTGCTGATTTAGTGTCAGTCCTACTGGTGTTACTAACGTCATTTCTAGGTTTGGCTGTTACTGTTTACAGCTGTATGGGAGATGATGAAAAAGGGGGCTTTTTTCATCCTTTAGTACACTTTTTGGTACTGGGTGTTAACGGTGCGTTTTTAACAGGGGATTTATTCAACCTGTTTGTATTTTTTGAAGTGCTGTTAATTGCTTCCTACTCATTACTAATGCATGACGGTGATAAACACAAAACGCGATCAGCCATTCAATACGTGAGTTTAAACCTGATTGGATCGAGTGTGTTTTTGATTGCACTGGGTATTTTATATGGTGTATTAGGCACCTTGAATATTGCCGATATGGCACAAAAAGTGTCGCAGTTACAGGGCGATGACGTCTACCTTGCAAAAATTGGTGGGTTATTACTGCTGGTTGTTTTTGCGCTAAAAGGCGCATTGTTACCACTGCACTTATGGTTACCCAATACTTACGCTAGTGCAATGCCTGTGGTGGCAGCGTTATTCGCAATTATGACTAAAGTGGGTGTATACGCAATGCTGCGTGTCTATACCGTTATCTTTGGTGATGAAGCAGGGCAACTTGCACACATGGCACAACCATGGTTGTGGGGCTTGGCCGTTGCAACTATTATAGTTGGCTCCATTGGTGTTGTTGCCGCGCAAGATTTACGTAAGCTCACTGCTAATTTAGTGATTGTATCGGTGGGGACGTTAGTCGCCTTAGTCGCATTACAAAACATTAATGCCACAGCGGCGCTGTTGTATTACTTAGTGCATTCAACCTTAGTGTGCGCGGCCTTATTTTTAGTGGCCGACCTGATTGCTCATCAGCGTGGTAAAGTTGCGGATCGTTTTGCGCCAGGACGCGGCGTAGCGCAACCATACTTATTAGGCACGTGCTTTATTATTGCTGCTTTAGCTGTAGTCGGCATGCCACCACTGTCAGGGTTTATTGGTAAAGTGTGGATTTTAAAAACCACCTTAGATAGCGAAAAAGCATTGCTATTTTGGCCTGTTTACTTGCTTGCCAGCTTTGCATTATTGGTCGCATTATCTCGAGCGGGTACTACCTTGTTTTGGGAACGCAAACACCAAGACTGTGAACCGACTGAAGGAGTAAAAGCGCATCCATTGCAGATCACGGCAATAATTGCTTTATTAGTTTGTTCGCCTTTGTTAGTGATCTTTGGCGGCGCAGTAAGTGAATATATGATTGCTGCTGCTACGCAATTGCATGATATTACCGGTGGTATCAATACAGTACTTGGAGGGGGCTTATAATGCGTTTAGAATCACGTTTTCGTTGGTTACCAACACCTTTTCGCAGTGCATTATTGTTTGTCGTATGGCTGCTACTTAATAACAGCGTATCGGCAGGTCATATAGTGTTGGCTGTGATATTCGCTATTTTAATTCCTTTAGTCAGTTTTCCATTTCGCGAACCGCAACCGCTTATTATTAAGCCCGGTTTAGCGCTAAAGCAGTTAATTATCGTGATGTACGACATTATTACCGCCAATATGCAAGTCGCATTGCTTATTCTTGGGCCAGTTAAAAAACTGCGTCCCGCGTTTGTAAAAGTACCAATAGAGCTCAGCCATGCTATGCCTATAACTATTTTGGCAAGCACAGTATCGCTCACACCTGGGACCGTAAGTGCAGAGGTATATCCGATACCTGAATCTCTCGCTGAGGGTGAGCAACCAACGCAGCGTTATTTGCTTATTCATGTATTAGATTTAGATGACGAACAAGCATTGATCGACACCATTAAACAACGTTACGAAGCACCTCTTAAGGAGATATTTCAATGTTAGAAACGGTCTTTTTAATTGTTTTTGCAATGATTGGTTTATCGTTACTGCTTAACTTATGGCGTTTGGTGGTAGGCCCTTCGGTACCTGACCGCATTTTAGCGCTAGATACTATGTATATTAATACCATAGCGTTAATTATTTTATACGGTATGAGTATGGGCACAGGGTTGTATTTTGAAGCTGCACTGTTAATCGCGATGCTTGGCTTTGTAAGTACAGTAGCGGTATGTAAGTACTTGTTACGTGGCGACATCATCGAATAAAGGGTAATAACATGATCAGTGAATGGATAGTTTCTATATTATTATTAATCGGTGGTGCATTTATATTAATAGGCTCGATAGGCCTTATCAAAATGCCGGACTTTTTTATGCGTCTGCATGGTCCTACAAAAGCTACAACCCTTGGCATGGCTGGAATGCTAATCGCCGCGATGGTATTTTTTAGTAACACGCAAGATGGCGTTAGTGTCAAAGAATTATTGATCTCAATTTTCTTATTGATCACCGCACCGATCAGCGGTTACATGCTAATAAAATCAGCAATACACCATAAACTAAAAGCCAAAGACGGCACCAAAGGTTTGGATAACATCGAAGACGATTAATTTTTTGAAGATTGAAGATTGAAGATTAATATCAGCCCGTTAAGTTACTTTAACGGGCTTTTTATTCACGGTTTTTATTTGTACACTCAAACCTATCATCAACTGCCATCACTTATAAATGCTAAAACATAAAAAACTTATTATCGCGTGCTTGCTGATATTATTGCCGTTGCTAGATAGTTTATTTATACCAACGGCTTTTGGGCTGCAATGGCATAATGCAAAAAGCATGTATTTACTCAGTGCTTATATGATGCCGATTAAATTAATATTGGTGACTATCGGTGGCTTTTTGTTAGCAAGCCACGGTCATCCCCATCATGACGAGCCCCGAGTTTGGTATGCTAAATTATTTGATATCAGCTTTTTTATATTGGCAGGGATCCAATTTATTGTCCTAGCAATCATTAGTGCATTGTATCTAGTGGTTGGCACTCAAGCCGACGACTACCGGCAACAGGGGAATATTAGTGTGTATACCTCGGATGTTGGCGCGTTTGGCAAAGCAACGCATTATTTTTCTTATCAATGCACTGATAAAAATGGCTTTTATACTTTAACACCGATAGCCACCCTCGATTGGTTAGGGTCGTTCACATTTAGTGAAAAAGCGAATACCTTAATCATCAAGCATGACGATCACAGTGGTAAAGGCGAACAAATTAAACCAATAGATATCAGTGGATTTGGCTGTAAATACTGAGTTGTACCCAGCAACTTTGGGAAAAGTTGCTGGATGAAACGGCCTACTAGTTAGAGTTCTGATTATTTTATCTGTATCTCGACATCTTGCCCTGTTTGTAAACGTTCAGCACCACGCACAGCCACGTTATCTCCTGCATTTAAACCGTTATCTGCAATTGGCGAGACTTCGACAAGTGGCCCTTTTCCACTGCCAACGGTTACAGGAATTTTTATCGCTTGACTTTTCGCATCAATTTTAACCACATGTATGCCTTGCTTACGGATGATTAACGCATCTCGATTTACCAATAATACCGGATTTTTGCTGGTCAATGGCACGGTTACATCAACAAGTTGGCCAATTGCCCAAGCGTGTTGTGCATCTGCTTGTAAATTGGCGCGTATTTCAACTGTCTGAGAGCGTGGATCTGTAGATGGAATTACCGCAGTTATTATTGCTGCAGCTGTTTCTGGTTGCGATAAGTCACCCGCTTTAATGGGAAGTTCGATGCCTGTTCGTAAATATTTTAAGTATCTAACGGGTACATATATACGTACTTCTAAATGATGAATATCAAGTAGCGTAAGTAACTCATCAGCACGGTTTATTTCACGACCTGCGCGCTTAAAGCGCTCGCTTACAACGCCAGCAAATGGCGCACGAATAGTTGCTCTTGTTAGTTTGTCATCGATTACTTTAAGTTCGATCTTCGCAAGTGCTATGTCAGAGCGAGCCAGATCGTGCTTATTTTGCACTTCGTCTACTTGGCTTAGTGCGGCGCTGCTAGATTTTTCTAACTCTTTTAAGCGTTTTAGGTCTTGTTGATATAAACGTAAATTAATATTAGCGCGATTGAGCATTTCTTCTTGGCGTGCTTTATCTAATTCTAAAGGTAAGGTATCCATACGAACTAAAATATCATTTTTCTTGATCACGCTGCCAGGCTCGGCAACATAGATAAGACGGCCACTAATACCTGCTGTTAAAGTAACATCGTCTTTGCCAAACAGCGTACCATTAACTTCTATTTCACTGGTTAACGGCGCTTTAGTGACCTGTGCAACAGTCACAGGAATAACGGCAAAAACAGGTGCTATAAATAAACAGTTACATAGGATGAAAGACTGCATGGCTAGTTTAATTCTATTCATGATTAGGTTCTCTATACTCATTGGCTTGTAGCTAAACTTTTTGCTGTATTGTTTACTGATTTATTATTTGACGCAGGCGGTGTGCTTCGGCCTAGCTGTAACAAACTAGGCATTAAAATGAGAGTGAACAACGCACTGATCGCCATACCACCGACTATAACGGTTGCAAGCCCTCTGTAAATTTCAGAGCCTACACCTGGCATTAGCATCAATGGCAGCATGCCAAATAAGCTCGTAAGTGTACTTAAGTAAACAGGCCTTGCCCTTAGTAATATCGCTTGTTTGACCGCCGCCTCACGACTTAAACCTGATGTCATCGCTACCTTAGTTTGATCCACTAATAATATGGCATTGTTAACTACTAACCCTAACAAAATGATAAACCCTATCATGGTGAGCAAATCAAGCGATTGAAAAGTAAATAGGTTTAAAATAAACAGCGCTAATACGCCACCAGCAATGGCTAGAGGCATAACCAGTAAAACCAACGCACTGTCTTTTGCGGATTTAAACAGTGCTGTCATTAATAAAAATAAAATAAACAACGCCAACACAAAATTCAGCGCCATTTCGGTCATCGCCGAATTCATTTTTTGTGCGTTGCCAGCCAATATTGCTCCCGCATTACTTGGCAGGCTAGCTCTGACTTTAGGCATTACCTGTTCGCTTAAAATTGCTTGCGCTTGTTGTAAGCTCATATCAGCAGGTGGAGTTACGACTATGCTCACTGTACGGCGACCATTTACCCGACGTAACTGAGTGGGTCCCACAGTACGTTCAATGTTGGCAAGCTCGCCAAGGCTTTGTATACCTGCTTGTGGGGTAACAATCGGCAGTGCTTTTAGTTCTTCTGGGGTTTGCCAAGGAATGCCTCGTAAAATGACATTCATGCGTTCATTACCATCAAAATATTCATTCACAAATAAACCACCAGTATATGCTTGTACTGCTTGCGATACATCTCGACGAGTCAGGCCTGCTTGGGTAATACGGCGATCATTAGGTGTTAGTCTAAGTTCAGGTTCAGCCATATCAAGACGAGGCTGTGGCTGGGCGGTAGCATCTGGTAGAACTTCATTGACGGCGTTTAGTGCAATTTGTGCTGCATTAACTAAGTCATCCATGTTCGGCCCGGTTAGGTCAATATTGATATCGCGGCCATCACCACCGTTTGCAACTTGGATCATTGAACCACGAAAGAAAAATACTTGCGTGTCGGGTAAATCAATAAAAATCTCTTCTTTGGCTACTTTCATTAACTCTTCGACTCGTTGTGGATCGGCTGAGTAAATAAAGCCACCTGCATTTGAGCCAAAAGCATAAAAATTAAAATCTTTAATGCCAGGTTCTTTTTCGCCATTGAAGTAGGGCATGAGTCGTTTTTTAACTCTGAGTAAGAGCTCTTCTTCCATAAATTGCACATTCCCACCTGGTGGCGTGACCAAATTGAAAAAGAAGCCATCAGTAGGCGCGCGTGGCATAAAATCGGTTTTCGGTAGCATAGTTAATGTTGCTATCACTGAGCCGCCAAGTAATACGATAATCCACATAATTTGCTTAACGCGAGTGTTCGTTAACTTCATAATAAAATTACTGAGCTTTTGCCAATAGTAATGATATGGGTCCGCTTTGATTTGCGCATCGGGCCATAGATGATTCGCTAATGGGATAAGTGTAATTGCGCATATCATTGATGTGATAACCGCTACAGAGAGTGTCAGTGCTAAATCAGAAAACAATTGCCCTTCAATACCAGCCATAAATAAAATAGGTAAAAATATTGCAACACTCGTTGTTGTTGATGCAAATAACGCCCCAGTAACTTGGGCCGCTCCTTTAAGCGCCGCTTTTTTATTATCTAGGCCTTCAGCGCGAAGTCTGGCGATATTTTCTTGTACTATAATAGCCGCATCTAACACTAAGCCAACAGCAAATGCCAGACCCGCGAGTGATATAACATTTAGACTACGGTCAAAAACATTAAGCGCTAAAAATGCCACCATCAATGAGATTGGAATAGTCGCTGCAATCACTAAAGTAGCTTTCAGGCCTCTAAAAAATAACCATAAAATTAAGCAAGACAAAATAACGCCAAGGCCTAAGTTACTTTTAACTAACGACAGTGCATTGCGTATATGCACCGAGGCATCAAAACTAAGCTCAATAGAGAGTCCATTCGCTGCCAGCGGCCCTTCATTTAGCTCTTTTATTGCTAGATTAATATCGTCAAGTAACGCAACCGTATTGGCTTTATTAGCGCGAGAAATACGGATGTAGTAGGCTGGTTTTCCATTACGTCCACTCATACCTAAGCGGTCAGAGTAAGTCCGTTCAACACTGGCTATATCGCCTAAATAAATAGGCCTATCATCTGAGTAACCAACGCGCATTTGTGCCATGCTAGATAAGTCATATTGTCCCGTAAAACGCACTGTATATTGGCGCCTACCTACATTAGCTAAGCCACCTGAAGTATCTCGTGAACTGGCAAGTACGTTACTAATTTTATCTAGGCTTATTCCTAAGGCTGCTGCTTTATGCGGATCAAACGTAATACGCAATTCTTTCGGGCGTTCACTGGCCAGATCCACCCGCGCAACACCTGGAATTTGCGCTAATCGTGGTTCGATAAACTCATCAATTTGTTTTTGAAACTGCGACATATCAAAATCTAAACTATCCGATTGATAATCTTTAGGTGTGATCAGTAAGGTTGCTGCCGCCTCACCATTATTTCCGCCAGCGAATACAACAGGGTCGAATGCGTCTAAAGGTAAAGGGGGAGCTTGATTAAGGCTGGTTAATACATCAAGCATGGCTTGTTGCATATTTTGGCCAACAGCAAAGGTTAGCGTAATAGCGCCATTGCCTCGGTTGATATTGGTATTTACTTCTAATGCGCCAGGTGTATTTTTAACTGCATTTTCAATGGGCTCAATGATAACCGATTCAATCTCTTCGGGTGCAGCTTGTCGCCAACCAGAGAAAATTGTAATTTGCGGTTGTTCAATATCAGGGGTTAATTGAATCGGCAACTTAAAAATGCTTAATATGCCAAACAACATAATTAGCACCAAGATAACAATGACACTCGCAGGGTTTTTTAGCGAACTACGTGTCAGGTTCATTGTGTGTCTTCCAATATTTGTTTTTGTGCATTGTAGTGATATGTAAAAAAAGCGCCACTATCATAAATAGAATGTATGTCAAAAAGTAACCAAGAAACCACTAAATCAGCCAAAAGAGGCAATTTTGTAATAACTTGTAACACTTTAAGTATAAATTCGGTGGCACTTTTTTAAGCGATCATTTTTAAGTTGTTTTGAGTTAGACTTACCAACAATATTTTTAATCGATAAAATGTTGTTTAAAAAGCAAGGAGCTTATTATGAAAAAGCATGAGCTGATTGACCAAGATGGACAAGCCGACTTTGGTATTTTTCCAGATGGAGTAGATGACATCAATTACTTGGATTTTGACCTGCGTAGTACTATGGGTAAATCCAGAAGTACGCTTTTTAAAAAGTTAAGCTTTAATCAATTTCAATTTATTAGTTTGAGTTGTGAGCAGTTAATTATTGGTTTAGCGATCGTTGATTTAAAAATTGCGAGTCACTGTTTTGTATATGTATACGACCCACAAACGACAGAATTCGATGAAGTCAGTTTTATCAGCTTACTGGCTTTAAATACGTGTATTGATAGCACACCAAACACCGGGCAAGCGACTTTTCGAAAAGGGCGTAACAGCGTAACTATTAATACAACCGCTAAGCCGCAAATACGCTCGGTAGAGGTAAATTTAAAGTCCGGGCTGAAAATTAGTGCCTGTATTGATGAATCGATAAATTATAACCCGCTTGCGGTGTGTGTTCGTGCCGGTTTTACAGGCTTTCATTTTACCCAAAAAACTGCCGCATTACCCTGTACTGGAACACTTCAGTGGCGTGGTAAAAAATATGTATTTGAAGAGCTTAAAATACTGGCAAGTGTTGATTGGAGCGCGGGTTTCATGCGTCGCGAAACCTTTTGGAACTGGGGGAGTTTAGCCTGCACATTAGCTGATGGCCGCCGCTTAGGTTTAAATTTAAGTGCGGGGGTTATTGAAACAGGTTTTACCGAAAACGCCTTGTGGCTCGATGGCACGCTTTATAAAATTGATATGGTCGATTTTCAATTTGAGCGCTATGGTAATGCTAAAGCAACGAGTAAATGGCGGCTGCGTTCAAACGACGGTATCATCAATTTATACTTCGAACCAGAAGGTAAACGCCAAGATAAAACTAACTTAATTATTATCGCGACTAACTTCACTCAACACTTCGGCCGTTACTATGGTGAAATAACTCTTGCAGACGAAGTTATCACACTTAACGGCGAATGGGGATTTACCGAAGACCACTATGCGAAGTGGTAAAGAGTACTTAATACCAATCGACTTAAATATTTAACCATTCTAGCGAGCTAAATAAAGCGCTAACTGCGTTATAATTTTTTCAAGTAGAACAACTGCATGTCAAAATTTATGCCTTGTTATCACTCCATTTATCTGTCGCTATAAATGGTCAGTAACTTTACACGATTGGTATAACCTGACTATCGTTTAAAAATGAACTTAACATCTATCCCAAGATCAGCTCGTTGCCGCGTCACTAAATTCAATTGATTTGTTCAACGACTATAGTGTTTAATGCACTGTGTGATAAACCAAATCGAATCTTGTATTAGGTAAACACCGACAGCACCCAACGTGAGTAAAGCCGCGGCAGCTTGCAACAGCAAATGCTGCGACACATGCTTCGCCAGCAAGCCGTTCTCCCCAGCAGTGAGCCAAGTCCCCAAAAAATCTCACTGTAACCAAATTGCTCAGGCGTGAACCCCAGCGCTGCGAAATTAAATCCACCCAGTTGGTAATAAGAAAAAAGGGAAATGTTGTAAAGTGCCACCAACAATTACCACTGACATTTTTTAACTAACTCAAACCAAGAACGAGTAAACTTTTTAGGGGGGATTTTCTTTGGTGGTACGATAGGGACTTCGAGCTTTTTAGCAAAGTAACGGTGTACAAAGGTTTTCATTTGATCGCTTTCTAATTGCTCGTAAGCTATTTGCAATTGTGCTACGTCCTTTCGGCTAACATAATTTCCTTTAAGTTTTTTAAAACGCATTTCCAGCCATAGTAATAAAGCTTGTTTAGCCTCATTGGGAAAGGCATGGGTTAAAGTGGATGTGGGTCCGTATAATCTTTCAAAGTTTATTGTTTGATCTTGGATCAAAAATACCATTAACAGATTTAATCCTGCAGAAATTTGTCCCGCTCGCTTGTCAATAATTTGATAACGGCTTAAGGCACTACGAAAATAATGTTCAGCTTCTGGGATTTTATTCTCATCAAGTGCCAAATAGCCCAAGTTACTTTCTATCATGGCGACAACGTTAGGGAGGTTTAAACGCACCGTGAAATTATAGCTTTCGGCATATAGGTTACGCGCTTCGTCATTGTTATTTTGTGCCATAGCGACCAGTGCCATACTGTTGGTAAGCGTCAAGCGTTGACGATCATTTTCAGCGTATTTATAACCACATTGAAAACTTAGTTGGGCATCGTCTAAATACTCTGCATAGCGTAGCCAAATACCTAACGCACTCATAATAGACGTTATTCTCTTTTTGAAATAAGGGGCTTGCTGCTGACTAAATATCGCATCTACAGACTGATGAAGGCGGTCAAATTGGCTGGTCGGAACGGCTGCTCGGGCGTTAATAAGATGCCAACGAATAAATAACTCAGGTGAAACTTTATCGATATCGTCAAGATTTTCAAGAATAATAATAGATTGCGCTGGGTTGACCACAAGGTAGTCTTCAGCTTCGTTTAACTTATTTTCAAAAGTGCTTAGTTCAGTAGCAAAAGCTTGCTGAAAACCAAGTAACAGGAACCAACATATAACGAAAAGCCGTAACAACTTGATCTCAATTACTTAATGATGTGATTGATAATTATAGTTGCCGCAGTCATACAAATCAAAGCTAATAAACCAGAATAAGTTCTCAGCTATCAAGTATGTTGTATTTAAAGGTGATATTTATCATAAAAGAGAAAATAACACAGATAGAAAAAGCCCTAGATCTATATAGATTTAGGGCTTTCATTTATTTACTGTTAATGTCAATCAGCTTATTGTTTAGAACTTTTCAGCTCTCTATTATTCGTCTATCGATCTCAATAATGCATTAATCCCTACTTTTTCGCGGGTTTGCTGATCTACTTTTTTCACGATAATTGCAGCGTACAAGCTGTGAGTACCGTCTTTTGATGGCAGTGCGCCTGGAACAACCACTGCACCTGCTGGTACGCGGCCGTAGTGGATCTCGCCAGTTTCGCGGTCGTAAATGCGAGTACTTTGGCTGATGTAAACACCCATTGAAATAACAGCGCCTTCTTCAACGATCACGCCTTCTACAATTTCAGAGCGTGCACCAATAAAACAGTTATCTTCAATGATAGTAGGATTGGCTTGTAATGGCTCTAAAACGCCACCTATGCCAACACCTCCTGACAAGTGTACGTTCTTACCAATTTGTGCACACGAGCCTACAGTGGCCCATGTATCAACCATAGTGCCATCATCAACGTAAGCACCAATGTTTACATATGATGGCATCAATACTACATTTTTACCGACAAAGCTGCCTTTACGGGCAACAGCGTTTGGTACAACGCGCATGCCACCTTGCTGAAATTGCTCCGGTGTATAGTCGCTAAATTTCAGTGGTACTTTGTCATAAAACTGGTTTACGCCGTCGTTCATTGGTTGATTGTCACGAATACGAAACGACAGTAACACGGCTTTTTTTAGCCATTGATGGACAACCCACTCACCACTGATTTTTTCAGCAACGCGTGCGGCACCACTATCAAGTAGCTCAAGTACATCGATTATGGCTTGTTTTACATCACTAGGTACTGTGCTCGGGCTGATGCTATCACGGTTATCCCAGGCGTTTTCAATGGTGGTTTTTAAATCTGACATAAGATCCTCTTATTCGGTTTCTGCGTTGAGTTTTTTACGCAATGCTTGATGAATTTTTGCTTGTTCTTCGTCGGTAAGAGCTTGGTATTCGTTATTCGATACCACGAAGAAATCTTCTGCACGTTCACCTACGGTGGTGATCCGCGCGGCGTGTATATGTAATAAATGGGCTTGAAACACTTCGGCAATTTTGGTTAATAAGCCAGGAATATCTACCGCTTGAATTTCGATTAAGCTGCGGTCTTTACGCGGGTGAGGGCGCAGGATAATTTTTGGTTTAATA
Source organism: Pseudoalteromonas sp. SR41-8 (assembly GCF_014163915.1). NCBI lineage: Bacteria > Pseudomonadati > Pseudomonadota > Gammaproteobacteria > Alteromonadales > Pseudoalteromonadaceae > Pseudoalteromonas > Pseudoalteromonas sp. SR41-8. The sequence goes on along the minus strand of NZ_JACJEE010000017.1, from coordinate 69,790 downwards.
TTAAAATCTTTAAAGCGTTGTGAGCGATTCTTTTTAAAGCGAATTTTCTTTTTCGGATCAGCAAGCGCTTGATCAAGGCCGCGTTTGATTGACTGCGCTTGAGCGCTGGCAATCGGGTCGCCACTGACTTCAAGTACTACAAAGCTAAACAGCACATAGCCGTCGCGAGTGGTGAGCACTTGAGCATGTTGAATTTGCGCTTTTTTAGAGCCGATCACACTTACTAAACGGGCAAATAAACCGCCGGAGTAGGGGCTATAAACAAAAATCTGTGTACCGCCGTGCATGGCTGTATTTGATACCGCAACACTGGGTTGGCTTAAATCAACGCAGTTTAGTAAATGTTCGGTGTGCCATGATAGTTGTTGTTCACTAAAGGCCGTAAAGTAATTTGCTTTAAAACGGCTCCAAATTAAATCAATCTGATTTTCATCATAGCCATTGTTGATTAACCGTTGTTTGGCTTGATGCTTTTTATCGCGAATTTGGTCGCGCTGATCCATAGGATTTTCAAGGCCTAACCGTAACGCCCTTTGAGTATGCAGGTAAAGCTCACGCAACAAGGTGTTTTTCCAATCATTCCACAAGTTGTCGTTAGTGGCGCGAATATCTGCGACGGTTAAGCAGTATAGATAATCAAGTTGTCGTTCGGTTTTAACTCGAGTAGCAAAGTCTTTGATCACATCTGGGTCATTAATATCTTTACGCTGTGCAGTTACAGACATAAGTAAATGGTTACTAACTAGCCAAGCAATCAATTTGCCATCGGAAGTTGAAAAACGGTGTAATTTGGCAAAAGCAATGGCATCAACAGCACCGAGTTCTGAGTGATCGCCGCCACGGCCTTTGGCAATGTCATGGAAGATACCCGCTAAATACAGTAGCTCGGGCTTGTCCATGCGGGTGACTATTTCACAACAAATAGGAAACTCACTGACGTTTGCTTTATCAAAATATTGATAAATGTTATTGATCAACTTATGAGTATGTTCATCCACAGTATAAGCGTGAAATAAGTCAAATTGCATCTGTCCAAAAATGTTTCGCCACTGGGGTAAATAAGCGGCAAGCATGCCGTGCTTGTGCATTAAAGTAAATGCACGGCCCATGCCGTTAGGGTGTTTAATTAGCCGTAAAAAGGCTTCACGACAGGCGGCATAATCTTGCAAATCTCCTAACAGACGACGGCGCACTTGGCGGATGGTACGGATAGTACTTGGGTAAATATGGGTAATTTCAGGGTTATCGGCAATATGTTCGAACAATACAAATAGTTGATCACGGCGAAAGAACACGGACGGATTTTTTACCCTAATTTGATGGCCAACACGTTCGAAATTACGATCGAGTTCAACTACTGCTTGTTCGTTACTTTCCGGTAAAATGCTTTGTTCAAAATATGATAACAACATTTGATTTAGCTCACGGACCCGGCTCATGATCCTAAATAATCGCTTCATCATCCGCTCAACTGAAGCTTTACCATCGCTACCAAAGCCAAGTAAATCAGCAGCCAGTGGTTGATGATCAAATAATAACCGGTTCTCAGAGCGTCCAGCGGCTAAATGCAGCGCAAAACGGATATTCCAGAGATTTTCTAAACACTCTAGGAGCTCTTGATATTCTTCATGAGTGAGATAGCCGTGGCTAATAAGCTCTTGTAAGGTTTCGGCTCTAAAATGTTTTTTAGCAACCCAAATGATGGTTTGCAGATCTCGCAGGCCACCGGGATTTTCTTTGATATTTGGTTCGAGGTTGTATGCTGTACCGTGACATTTTTTATGACGCAGTTGTTGCTCATGTACTTTTGCTAAAAAGAATTCGTCAGAGTGCCATACAGGCGTATCAAGAATATGCTCTTTGAGTTTTTCATATTCAATGTGATTACCGAACAGTAGTCGACTTTCAAGCAAGCTAGTGGCAAAAGTTACGTCGGCACGTTTTTGCTCAATCGCTTGCTCAATGGTACGCACACTGTGGCCAATTTCTAAATTAAGATCCCATAGCATGGTCACAAATTGGCCGATCTTTTCACACACTGCATCACTAGGTTGCTCAGTAACTAGCAGTAAAAAATCGATATCTGAATAGGGGTGCAGCTCACCGCGACCATAACCGCCAACGGCGATCAAGGCTAAATCTGGCTCATGGGCTAAATCATAAACATGAAACAGTTTAATCAGTAAGCGGTCGATAAACTCAGCCCGGGCATTAATCAAATTACCGACTGGCTGTTTTGAAAACTCGTTTTGTAACCATTTATAAAAATAATTAGAACAATCGCGATAATCGGTTAATTGCTCAGCATCGCTGAGCAATTTTTTAACTTTATTGGGTAATGCCACGTGGGCTGGCTCCTTAGCATACTAATTTCACCCTAAGTCGGGTGAGTCAGTATTTAATGTTCAATGATCCGGTCAATCGTATCATCTGATCGAAGCGTTAAAATTTCAACACCATTTTCAGTTACTAATAAGGTGTGTTCCCACTGCGCAGACAAGCTACGGTCTTTAGTAACCACAGTCCAGTCATCTTTTAATAGTTTACACTGGCGTTTACCCGCGTTAACCATTGGCTCAATAGTCAAACACATACCTGCTTTTAGGGCTTCGCCAGTACCAGCGCGGCCATAATGCATTATTTGTGGTTCTTCATGAAACTCTGCACCAATACCATGGCCGCAATATTCACGAACAATTGAGTAGTTAAAGCTCTCTGCATATTTTTGAATCGCTTCGCCGATATCACCTAAACGCACGCCTGGTTTAACCATTTTTATTGCTAAATAAAGGCTTTCTTGCGTTACTTCAGCAAGACGCTTGCCTTGGATGTTTGGCGTGCCAACATGAAACATTTTTGATGTGTCGCCGTGGTAGCCATCTTTGATAACCGTGATATCGATATTGACACTGTCGCCATCTTTTAATGCTTTGTCGTTAGGAATACCATGGCAAATTACATGGTTTACTGAGGTGCAAATTGATTTAGGAAAACCATGGTAATTTAGTGGGGCAGGAATTGCCTTTTGCACATCGACAATATAATTATGACAAATTGTATTTAGTTCATCAGTGGTTACACCGGGAACTACATGTGACTCTATCATTTCCAGGACATCTGCCGCTAAGCGCCCGGCTACACGCATTTTCTCTATTTCTTCAGGGGTCTTGATCACAGCACTCATGGAGGCTCCATTGTCGAGTTTTACACATTTATCGTCGCACAAATTTTGCACGCGACGTTGAATATTTGTTTTTAATATGGTATAAAGCGCGCCGTCTTTTTACAAATAAATTCTTAAATGATTTTTTGTATTTAAGGCAAACACAATTTTATTTTAACACACACACGTATCGTCACATACACTTGGGTGCATTTCAGTTTCATTTAACTGCGGTGTTGGTGCTATGGGGTATGTGGAGGCCTAACCCTAAACTAAACAGAGGAAATACAAAATGGCAAACGTTTCAATGCGCGACATGCTTCAAGCTGGTGTTCACTTCGGTCACCAAGCACGTTACTGGAATCCTAAGATGAAGCCTTTCATCTTCGGCGCACGTAACCGTGTTCATATCATCAACCTTGAGCAAACTGTTCCAATGTTCAACAACGCACTTAAGTTTTTAACTGGTGCTGCGTCAAACAAAGGTAAAGTTCTTTTCGTTGGTACTAAGCGCGCAGCAAGCGAGTCGGTTAAAGAAGCCGCTATCGCTAGTGATCAGTATTACGTAAATCACCGTTGGTTAGGTGGTATGTTGACTAACTGGAAAACAGTTCGTCAATCAATCAAGCGTCTTAAAGACCTTGAGATCCAAAGCCAAGACGGTACTTTCGAGAAGTTAACTAAGAAAGAAACGTTAATGCTTAACCGCGAAATGGAAAAGCTTGAAAAGAGCCTTGGCGGTATCAAAAACATGGGTGGTCTTCCTGACGCACTTTTCGTTATCGATGCAGACCACGAGCACATCGCTATCCGTGAAGCTAACAACCTAGGTATTCCAGTTGTTGCGATCGTTGATACTAACTCTAACCCAGACGGTGTTGATTTCATCGTACCTGGTAATGATGATGCTATCCGTGCAATCAACCTTTACACAGGCGCAGTTGCAGCAGCAATCACTGAAGGTCGTGAGAGCAATATCGTTGCTCAAGCTGAGAAAGACGACTTCGTAGAAGCTGAGTAATTAGCTGTCATCAAGTCTTCATCTAATTTTAGATGAAGACTTGCTATTCTTGTAGAGCGGGTAACCCGCTTATCTAAACCTGAATTCAGATTTGAGGATTTACTAATGGCTGTAACTACTGCCCTAGTTAAAGAATTACGCGAGCGTACCGGCGCTGGCATGATGGATTGTAAAAAAGCGTTAACTGAAACAGATGGTGACATCGAGTTAGCGATTGAAAATATGCGTAAAAGTGGCGCTGCAAAAGCTGCTAAAAAAGCAGGTAACATTGCTGCTGAAGGTACTATCATCATCAAGCAAAATGCAGGTGTTGCAGTACTAGTTGAAGTTAACTGTCAAACTGACTTCGTAGCAAAAGACGTAAGTTTCTTAGCATTTGCTAACAAAGTTGCTGATGCTGCTATTGCAGAAACGATTTCTATCGAAGACTTACAAGCTAAGTTCGAAGAAGATCGTGTTGAACTAGTTACTAAAATTGGCGAAAACATCAACGTACGTCGTTTACAGTACATTGCTGGTGAGCAACTAGTTGAGTACCGTCACGGTGAGCGTATTGGTGTTGTTGTTGCGGGTGTTGCTGATGAAGAAACACTTAAGCACGTTGCAATGCACGTTGCTGCTTCAAACCCAGAGTACCTAGCACCTGAAGATGTACCTGCTGACGTTGTTGAAAAAGAAAAGCAAGTACAAATCGAAATCGCGATGAACGAAGGCAAGCCTGCTGAAATCGCTGAGAAGATGGTTGTTGGTCGCATGAAAAAATTCACTGGTGAGGTTTCTCTTACTGGTCAAGCTTTCATCATGGAACCTAAAAAATCTGTTGGCGAAATTCTTAAAGAGAAAAACGCAACAGTTACTGGCTTCGTACGTGTAGAAGTTGGTGAAGGTATCGAGAAGAAAACTGAAGATTTTGCTGCTGAAGTTGCTGCACAGATTGCTGCTGCTAAAGGTCAATAAAATCGATTTCCTTTGACGAAAAAGTGAGTTAGATGAAATTATTCTGTTATTTGCTTTTGCGTCATCGCTGAAAATTCTTTAAAATAACCGCGCTCTTTATGTGAAAATCATAAGCGCGGTTATTTTTTATCCTTTTTTTATAAAGTTGGCCCAAATACTATGACAATCAATCGTAAACCTATTTTTAGACGCGTTCTTCTCAAATTAAGCGGTGAAGCACTGATGGGAGACGAAGGCTTCGGCATCGACCCAAAAGTATTAGACCGTATGGCGCAAGAAATCAAAGAGCTTGTAGAACTCGACGTAGAAGTGGGTTTAGTTATCGGTGGCGGTAACTTTTTACGTGGCGGCTCACTTGCTGAAGCAGGCATGAATCGCGTAGTTGGCGATCATATGGGGATGCTAGCAACTGTCATGAATGGTCTTGCAATGCGTGATGCGTTGCACCGTGCATTTGTAAATTGTCGTTTAATGTCAGCTATCCCACTTAACGGTGTGTGTGATGCATACAATTGGGCTGAGGCAATTAGCTTATTAAAAACGGGCCGTGTAGTTATTTTTGCAGCCGGTACTGGTAATCCATTCTTTACAACGGATTCGGCCGCGTGTTTACGTGGTATTGAAATTGAAGCCGATACCGTGATTAAAGCCACCAAGGTTGACGGTGTTTACAGTGATGATCCGGTAAAAAATCCAGAGGCGACACTTTACCGTCACTTGAGCTACAATGAAATCATTGAAAAAGAATTAAAAGTAATGGATCTTGCGGCATTCACTCTTGCGCGTGATCACAAGATGCCGTTGAGCGTATTTAATATGAATAAATCAGGCGCTTTAAAGCGTGTAATTATGGGCGAAGAAGAAGGCACTCTTATCTCTTCACAAGCCTCAGATGAAGTTATTAACTAGATTAGGATTGAACCGTGATAAACGATATTCAAAAAGATGCTGCAGAACGTATGCAGAAAAGTGTAACGGCACTTAGCAGTCAACTATCTAAAATCCGTACTGGCCGTGCTCATCCGGCAATATTAGATGGCATCATGGTGCCATACTACGGCGCACCAACGCCATTGAACCAAGTTGCCAATGTAACAATTGAAGATTCACGTACACTTGCGTTAAGTGTATTTGATAAATCGCTTGCACAAGCGGTAGAGAAAGCAATCATGGCATCTGACTTAGGTTTAAACCCAATGTCAGCAGGTTCTGTGATCCGTGTACCACTTCCTCCGCTAACTGAGGAACGTCGTAAAAACTTAATTAAAATCGTTCGTGGTGAAGTTGAAAGCGGCCGTGTTGCAATCCGTAATATTCGTCGTGATGCTAACGGTGACGTTAAAAACTTATTGAAAGATAAAGATATTTCTGAAGATGAAGCGCGTCAATCTGATGATGCAATTCAAAAGCTTACGGACAAATTCATTAAAGAGATGGACACTCAATTAGCGGCGAAAGAAGCCGAGTTGATGGAAATCTAAGCTAGTAAATTTATTAGTTTTGAAACGCCGTCTGGGGTATACTAGGCGGCGTTTTTTTATGGAATACTCGATATTTATGGTTCTTAACGCTGATAAAATTTCCCAGCAATGTTTACCCAAGCATGTCGCTATAATCATGGATGGCAATGGTCGTTGGGCACAAGCCAAGAATAGGCCACGTGTGTACGGTCATAAAAAAGGCGTGGATGCGGTTCGTCAGTCTGTGCAGTTTTGTACTAAATTAGGAGTAGAGTCATTGACTCTATTCGCTTTTAGTAGTGAAAACTGGCATCGCCCCGAAGATGAAGTCAGTACCTTGATGGAGCTGTTTTTGTTTGTGCTGAGTAAGGAAGTTAAAAAGCTACACAAAAATAATGTTAAGTTAACCATTATTGGTGACTTATCTCGTTTTTCAGATACTTTGCGCAGCAAGGTTGATGCAGCACATGAATTAACGGCTAATAATACTGGTTTGCAACTGAATGTAGCGGCAAATTATGGTGGTCGATGGGATATAACAAATGCTGCAAAGCAATTAGGTAAGCTGATTGCTGCAGGGACGTTAAACCCTGATGATATTACAGAGCACGATTTAGCCGCCCATATGAGTATGCAAGATCAGGCTGAACCTGACTTGTTGATCCGTACTGGTGGCGATTTACGCATAAGCAACTTTTTATTGTGGCAAGCTGCTTATGCTGAACTTTACTTTACCGATACGCTTTGGCCTGACTTCAATGAAGCAGCTTTTGCTGATGCTATCGCTTGTTACGTTGCCAGAGAGCGACGGTTTGGTTGTACTGGCGAACAAATAAAACAATTACTCGCTGAAACCTAATTAAAAAGGGTAACACTTTGCTAAAACAACGAATTTTAACCTCTTTAGTGCTAGCGCCTTTGGCACTGGTGTTGGTTTTTTATACACCTCTTACATTGTTTAGTTACATTGCTGGCGCGATTGTTTTATTAGGCGCGTGGGAATGGTCGGCATTTATGGGGTTATGCGATAAAGTTAAACGTTTTTCGTTTGTGACGTTTATTGGCTTGTTACTGGTACTGCTTAATTGGCATTGGCCAATTGATGGACTGTGGGTCGACGGCCAGCTCGTAGGAGACGCAAATTATATATTCACACTGTCATTTTCGTGGTGGATTGTAGCCACCTACCTAGTGTGGCGCTACCCAGCAATGGCTAAAGCATGGAACGAAGGAGTGGTTATGCGCGCTATTGCCGGTATTCTCACCTTAGTACCGCTGTGGCTTGCGCTTAATACACTGCGCAGTGCTAACTATGAGCAATCAACGCACTTTGGTTCGATGCTTATTTTAGTGGTACTGGGGATCGTATGGAGTGCTGACATTGGTGCATACTTTACGGGTAAAAACTTTGGCAAGCATAAGTTAATGCCAAAAGTGAGCCCTAATAAAACCATTGAAGGTTTAGCTGGTGGCTTAGTTGCTGCGGTAATTTTTGTTTTAGCGTTTTGTCATTTTACCAATGTAGATATGTCTGTTTGGCCAATTTACGCGATTATGACTGTATTCATCGCGTTATTCTCAGCTATTGGCGACTTACTCGAAAGTATGTTTAAACGCGAAGCTGGTCTTAAAGATAGTGGCTCATGTTTGCCTGGCCATGGGGGTATTTTAGATCGTCTTGACAGCCTAACTGCTGCAGCCCCCATTTTTGTGTTGTGCTATGCATGGACACTTAGTTTATGAGTTGTAGACAACAACTCGTCATTCTCGGCGCGACAGGTTCCATTGGTTTAAGTACCTTAGATGTTGTTGCGCGTAATCAAGAACAGTTTGCTGTATTTGCACTTGCGGCAGGTAATAATAGTGAATTGATGGCGCAATTGTGTATTGCTCATCAACCACGCTTTGCAGTGATGGCAGATGACAGCGCTGCAGCTAAGTTAAGCCAACACTTATCGGGCAGTGGCTGCAAAACAGTGATCCGCAGTGGCATTGCCGCCATGAGTGAACTGGCCGCTCACCCAGACGTTGACGCGGTAATGTCGGCGATTGTTGGTGCAGCAGGGCTCATACCTACACTCAGTGCGGTAGAAGCAGGTAAAAAAGTATTACTGGCGAATAAAGAATCTTTAGTCATGTCAGGTCAGTTGTTTATTGATAAAGTAAAACAACATAAAGCCACTTTACTACCGATTGACAGTGAACATAATGCCATATTCCAGTGCCTGCCAAGTGCACTGCAAGGCTCTAAAACTAATGCACAGTTACATGAGCATGGGGTAAGTAAAATTTTACTTACCGGTTCTGGTGGGCCTTTTTTAACGTGTGATATTGCCTCTTTAAAAGACGTTACTGTGGCACAAGCCGTGGCGCATCCAAATTGGTCGATGGGACAAAAGATATCTGTTGATTCAGCCACTATGATGAATAAAGGCCTTGAGTTTATTGAGGCTAAATGGCTATTTAACTGCCAGGCAAACGATATTGAAGTGGTCATTCACCCGCAAAGTATTATTCATTCAATGGTGCAATACCAAGATGGCTCGGTGCTAGCGCAAATGGGGAATCCAGATATGCGTACACCGATTGCTCATGCTTTAGCATACCCACAGCGTATTGATGCTGGAGTAACACCACTGGATTTTTCACAGCTTGCTGATTTTACTTTTACGAAACCAGATTTTGCCCGCTATCCCAATTTACAATTAGCTATTGCTGCGTGTAATGCTGGACAAGGTGCTACAACGACAGTTAATGCTGCCAATGAAATTGCTGTGCAGGCATTTTTACAAGGGCAGATAGGCTTTACTGATATATACCGCATTAATGCACAAACATTAGACACAACGGTTGATGTAAACGTACACACGCTCGATGAAATTCTTGAATGTGACCGTTTAGCTCGACTTCAAGCGACGCAACTCATTGCAAAGGTAGTACGCTAATATGTTCGATTTTCTGTGGAATTTAGGTTCTTTTATTCTAGCGCTGGGAATTTTAGTAACAGTGCATGAATATGGCCATTTTTGGGTTGCCCGCAAAGCGGGTGTGAAGGTGTTAAGGTTTTCTATTGGCTTTGGTAAACCGCTAATAAAATGGCACGATAAACACGACACTGAATATGTCATTGCAGCAATTCCTTTAGGTGGCTACGTGAAAATGCTTGATGAACGTGTTGATGAGGTGTCAGCTGAACAACGTCACTTATCATTTAATGCCAAGTCAGTACAAGCGCGTATCGCGATTGTAGCGGCAGGCCCGCTGGCTAACTTTATATTTGCTATCTTTGCTTTAGCTGCGATGTACATGGTTGGGGTTCAATCGGTGAAGCCGGTGGTTGGCTCAGTAAATGAGGGTAGCCGCGCTGAGCAAGCCGGTATTATGCCAAGTCAGCAAATTATAAAAATTGGCGATGATGATATTGCTACCTGGCAAGATGCTACGTTTGCGTTAATGGCCAGCCTAGGTGATAAAAGCGTTGCAGTTACCGTGCGTGACGAGCAATTTCAAGAACAGGTTAAAATGCTTGATATTGATGGTTGGAAACTTGATCAACAAGATGTGCCACCATTAGCTTCATTAGGTATTGTACCGTTTCGTCCGCAGGCGACTTTAACCGTTGCCACAATTTCGCCAAACTCTGCTGCAGCAGACGCTAATTTACAAGCAGGCGATGAAATTATCGCAGTAAATGGTGAAACAATAACCAGTTGGACGCAGTTAGTTAATGTTATTCAGCAATCCGCTAACAAATCATTACAATTTAGTGTAAAAAGACAAGATAGTATAGAGCTGCTAAATGTTACGCCGAAAGGACAACGTAATAGTGATGGCTTGCTACAAGGCTTTTTAGGTGTAGCGCCGGTGGTTGAAACATGGCCAGATGGTTACATTGAAACTAGACATTATGGTCCACTCGATAGTATGGTGCTGGGCGTAAGTGAAACATGGCGCTTGATCAGCCTAAGTTTTGATATGATTGGTAACTTAATTACTGGTCAAGTATCAGTGAAGAATTTAAGTGGTCCAGTTGGTATTGCTGTTGGAGCGGGAACTAGCGTAAGCTATGGCTTAGTAGCGTTTTTAGGCTTCTTAGCATTGATAAGTGTAAACTTGGGCGTATTTAATTTATTGCCCTTACCAGTGCTTGATGGTGGGCACTTAATGTATTACATAATTGAACTTTTTCGTAAAAAGCCGGTCTCTGAAAAGACACAAGAATTTGGTTTTAAAGTGGGTGCCTTGCTACTCATTTTTCTTACATGTTTCGCTTTGTTCAATGATGTATCGCGATTGTAAGCAATTGCGACAGTCTCGAATTAAAACACGATTGTAAAACACCGCTAAAGTATAATTTTAAGGTGTTGAGCGGTAATACCGTTGTAAAGGATAAAGATAATAAAATGGCTATAAAAAAACATTTGGCAGTAACAAGTTTATTAGGTGCTAGCTTTGCAGCCCTAGGCCAAAACTCCTTTATTGTTGACGATTTAAAAGTTGAAGGCTTACAGCGCGTTGCGTTGGGAGCGGCATTAACACATATTCCTATTAATGTGGGTGATAATGTTGATGACTACACAATTTCAAAAACGATTAAGTCTTTGTATAACTCAGGTCACTTCGACAACATCAAGGCACTACGTGATGGCAATAATGTTATTTTTAAAGTAACAGAGCGCCCAACAATTAGTGTTATTGAGTTTGAAGGTAATAAAGACATTAAAGACGAGCAGCTTACTCAGTCGCTTGATCAGCAAGATATTCGCCAAGGTGAACCACTGGATAAAACTGTGGTGGATAACATCGAGAAAGGCTTAATAGAGTTTTTCCACAGTATTGGTAAATACAACGCTAAAATTGATGTCAGTATCACTAAGTTACCGCGTAACCGCGTTAAGCTAAAACTTGAGTTTGATGAAGGCGATGCCGCATCTATTCGTCAGATCAACTTAGTTGGTAATGAATTATTTAGTGATGAAGACTTGTTAGCACTTGCTGAGTCACAACAAGATTTACCTTGGTGGCAGTTTATGGGCAGCGATCGCTACCAGAAACAAACCATTGAAGGCGATCTCGAGAAAATTCGTAGTTATTATTTAGACCGTGGTTACTTACGTTTTAATATTGACTCAACACAAGTATCAGTTAGTCCTGAGCGTGAATCTGTGTATGTAACAGCTAACATCACCGAAGGCGTTAAATACAAAGTGAAAGGCTTTGACTTCATTGGTGATTTACTTGGCCGTGAAGAACTGATCAAAAGCGTTATTCCACTTCGTGCCGGTGAACTTTATAATGGCTCAGTGGTTACCTCATCTGAAGAATTTATCAAAAGTTATTTAGCGCGTTTCGGTTATGCGAATGCGGAAGTTCGCACCATTCCTGAAATTGACGATGAAAACAAAGAAGTTCAGTTAACACTCTCAGTTAATCCTGGTCAGCGTGTTTATGTGCGTCGTATTATTGTTGGTGGTAACCAAAATACCGCAGATGAAGTATTACGTCGTGAAATGACCCAGCTGGAAGGCGCCTGGTTATCGAATCAGAATCTTGAGCGTTCAAAGCTACAAATTCAACGTCTTCCTTACATGGAAAGTGTTGATTTTAATGTTGTGCCAGTCCCTGGTATAGATGACCAAGTTGATGTCGATTTTACTGTTAAAGAGCAATCAGCAGGTAGCTTTAATGCAGGTCTTGCTTATGGTTCTTACTTAGGTCTGCAATTTAATATCGGTGTTACTGAGTCTAACTTCTTAGGCACGGGTAACCAAATTGGTTTTAACATCAATACCTCGCGTGGTTCAGAACGTGTTAGTTTATCGTATACCGACCCTTACTTCACCCCAGATGGTGTGTCGCAAGGCAGTAGTATTTTCTACAGTAATTACGATGCAAGTAAGTTTAGCCTCATCGATTACAAATCGAAAAGCTACGGGATTGGTACTAATATAGGATTCCCGATTGATGCGGTAAACCGTATCAACTTTGGTGTACGTTGGATCCAAGAAGAATTATCTGAAATTGCTGAATATGAGCAAACTCGTGTTATGCGTGAGACCTTCTTAGACCCGAATAATCCAGATAAAGGATTTGATTTTACTAAGTACGAACTCAGCGTTGGCTGGTCTCGTGTGACAGTAAACCGTGGCTTATTCCCAACTGCAGGTTCGCGTCAAACATTAAACTTAACAGGTACTACGCCAAACTCTGATTTAACTTACTTTAAGTTAAACTATGACTCGCGTTTTTATTGGCCGCTTTCGAATAACCATCGTTGGGTATTCTCAACCCGTGCTGCGCTTGGTTATGGTAACGGTTATGGCACAACCAATGGTTACGACCAAACATTGCCATTCCAAGAGTACTTTCGTATAACAGAAATGGAATTACGCGGTTTTGACCGTAATACTATATTGCCGCGCGCAATATCACGTACGCCACAGTTAATTCCGGGCACTTCGTTGCCAGATGGTGGCCTAACAGGCAATATAGGCGGTTCGCCAGAGTTTGATGTGTTAACACCACAAGGGCGTATTGGTGGTAATGCTAAAGCGGTTGCTGGCATGGAGTTAATTGTGCCAACTCCATTCTTGGATGAAGATAATACCAGTTCTGTACGTACCAGCTTCTTTATTGATGCTGCAAACGTATGGGATACTGAATTTAACGTTGATCGTTATAAAAATTTAGGGCCGGATGAACGCGCTAAGCTTGAGGATTATTCAGATCCGCTGCGCTTTAGGGTATCAACCGGTTTATCACTACAATGGATCTCACCTATGGGTCCTATGTTGATTAGTTTTGCGTATCCATTGCAACAAGAAGAAGATGACGATACGAAGACCATCAGCTTTAACATTAGTAATACATTCTAAAGGAGTTTTTTGTGAAAAAATCATTTAAATCATCGGCAATTGCCATTTTAGCTACACTTATGATGGGTACTTCTGCAAGTGCTTTTGCACATAAAGTAGGTATCGTAGATATGCAAGAAATCTACAAACAAATCCCACAAATGGCAAAAGTTGAGCAAACATTACAAGCTGAATTTGCTGAGCGTCGTCAAGAGCTTGAGAAGTTGCAGGGCGATATCCGCTTTGAAGCAGAAAAATTCAAGCGTGAAAGCACTACGATGAGCCAAGCGCAAAAAGATGCCTTACGTGAAAAAGTGGAAGGTATGCAAAAAAATCTTGCTGAAAAAGGTCGTCCTTTAGAGCAAGAAATTAAAGTTCGTCAAAATCAAGAATTAGCTAAAGTTCAAGGTCTTATCATCAAAGCAATCGAAGATATTGCCAAAGATGGTAAATATGATGAAGTTAAAGTTAAAGATACTACTATCTACTTTAACCCTAAAACGGTAGTTGATTTATCAAGTAAAGTTGTTGATCAAGTAAGTAAGCAATAGAACTTATTATATGCATAATTATACGCTTTCGCAGATTGCGGAACTTCTAGGCGCCGAGCTTGACGGTGACGGCGCTTGGGAAATCTCAAAAATTGCTACACTTGCAAATGCCCAATCTGGGCATATTGCATTTTTAGCGAATAAGAAATATCGCTCACAACTTAGTGATACTCAAGCGGGGGCAGTGATCTTATCTGCCGCAGATGCAGAGTATTATCAAGGTAATAAGCTCATCGTTGCTAACCCCTATGTTTGCTACGCGAAATTAGCTCAGTTACTCGATACCACGCCACGTTCAGCGTCATCAGGTATACACCCAAGTGCGGTGATCCACCCTGATGCCACGGTTGCAAGCACAGCCGCTGTTGCCGCTAATGCGGTGATTGAAGCCGGAGCGGTAATTGGTGATAACGTGCAAATAGGTGCTAATTGCTTTATTGGTGAAAACACAAAAATTGGCAATGGCACAAAACTGTGGGCAAATGTCAGTGTTTATCATGATGTAGAGATTGGCAATGATTGTTTATTTCAATCAAGTAGCGTAATCGGCAGTGATGGCTTTGGCTATGCAAACGATAAAGGACAATGGATAAAAATCCCTCAGCTTGGTCGCGTTATTATTGGTGACAAGGTTGAAATTGGTGCAGGTACTACGGTTGATCGCGGCGCAATAGACGACACAATCATTCACAGCAATGTGATTATCGATAACCAATGTCAAATTGCTCATAATGTTGAAATTGGTTCAGGCACAGCAATTGCTGGCTGTACCGTGATAGCTGGTAGTACAACTATTGGTAAAAATTGCCAGATTGCGGGGCTTGTAGGCATAAATGGTCACATAGATATCTGTGATGGTGTTATACTTACGGGTATGAGCATGGTGACTAAAGCGATTACGGAACCTGGTGTTTATTCCTCAGGGCTTCCACACTCTTCAAATAAAGAGTGGCGCAGAAACATTGCCCATTTACGTAATCTGCCAGAGATGAAAGTTCGCCTTAAAGCGCTAGAGACTCTGACTAAGTCATTAAACGTTGATCATTAATAAGGATGCTATTTTGGCAAACGAATTAAATAGCCTTGATATACAAGAAATTTTAAGCTTACTTCCGCATCGTTACCCGATGCTACTAGTTGACCGTGTGCTTGATTACACCCCTGGTGAATCATTACATGCGATTAAGAACGTAACTTTTAATGAACCGATTTTTACCGGCCATTTCCCTAACCAGCCAATTTTTCCTGGTGTATTAATTTTAGAAGCCATGGCACAGGCAACCGGTTTATTGGGTTTTAAAACTGTCGAAAATCGCAGTGAAAATGAACTATATTTATTTGCAGCGATAGATAATGCGCGCTTTAAACAACCAGTAACGCCTGGTGACACCATGCATTTACACGTTCAATTTTTAAAAGAGCGTCGTAATATTTGGAAGTTTGCAGCAGAAGCAAAAGTTGATGGCAAAATAGTATGTAGTGCCGAAATCATGTGTGCGAGAAGAGAGCTTTAATTGTGATCCATCCTACAGCGATAATCGAACCAGGTGCAAAGTTAGGTAATAATGTATCAGTTGGCCCTTACAGCTACATTGGCAACGATGTGGTTATTGGTGACAACTGCATTATCGAATCCCATGTTGTGGTCAAAGGTCCGTCAACAATAGGTTCAGGCAATCATATATTTCAATTTGCGTCTGTAGGTGAAGCCTGCCAAGACAAAAAATATAATAATGAGCCAACCACACTTATCATTGGCGATAACAATGTTATTCGTGAATGCGCGACTATCCACCGAGGTACAATTCAAGACCAAGGTGTGACTAAGATTGGCAGCAATAATTTATTTATGGCTTACACTCACGTAGCTCATGATGCAGTGATTGGCGATAACGTTATTTTTGCTAATAATGCATCTGTTGCAGGCCATGTACATATTGGTGACTGGGTTATCTTAGCGGGTAATTCAGGTATTCATCAATTCTGTAAAGTGGGGGCACATGCCTTTGTAGGTATGTACTCTGGCGTCAACAAAGATGTGCCGCCGTTTGTAACAACTATAGGTACGCCAGCGGGTCCTGTTGCAATTAATACTGAAGGCATGAAGCGCCGTGGTTTTGAAAGCGATGAAGTAATGGCAACACGTCGTGCTTATAAAACATTATACCGCAAGAGCTTAGGTGTTGAAGAGGCACTTGCAGCGCTTGCTGATGATGCCGCTAAGTACCCAGCAGTACAGTTAATGGTTGATTTTGTGAAAAATTCTGAACGCGGTATTATTCGTTAATTCGTTTATGCTGTGTATAAAAGCCACCAGTTATTAAGTTAACTTGGTGGCTTTTTTGTATTCACTGTTTTGTATTTACTTTAATTCAGTTGCAGCTCAGTTGATACCTGCTACCTTTATGCATTCTAAGGGAGCGTTGAATTTTGATTAAAGCACTTTTAATTAGCTTAGCACTGGCTATTTTAGCTGGCTGTAGTAGCTCGCCGACAAACTATTCTGCAACAAGCACAGGTATTCGTGAGCAGGGAAATGCTAGCTTTTATGCCGATAAATACCATGGTCGGCTGACCGCTAGTGGTGAAAAGTTTGACCAACAAGCCATGACTGCGGCGCACAAACAGCTCCCTTTTAACAGCAAAGTTAAAGTCACAAACACAGCAAATAACCGTTCAGTGGTCGTTAGAGTGAATGATCGCGGTCCTTTTATTCGCGGCCGTATCATCGATTTAACAAAGCATGCGTTTGAGCAACTCGCAGAGCCAAGCTCGGGCGTTATTAACGTAACCGTTGAAGTAATTGATTAAAAGCGTGTGATCAAGTTCACGTACTCAGGTTGCTCTGCTAATAGTTGCTGATGCGTTGCAATCGCTTTTATTTGCCCTTGCTCTAACCAAATTACGTTATCCATATTGGCAAGTAAGGCAGGGTCGTGAGTTATGCTGATCACAGTACAGTGCTGCATGCTGGTTAATATCGCATCCATAACTTGATGCTTCGATTGATTGTCGAGGCCTTCGGTTGGCTCATCAAGCACTAAAATAGCTGGTGCTCTGAGTAAGGCTTGCGCTAACGCTAAACGCCGCGATTGCCCACGCGACAAACTTCTGCCACCTGTGCCTAAGCGGGTGTCTAATCCTAGTTTTAACTCGCTAAGCCAATCACCTAACTGTGCTTGTTGACAGGCTGTGCGCATTTGTTGTTTAGTTGCTGAGGGCGCCGCATAGCGTAAGTTTTCAGCAATGGTGCCATCAAAAATATGATGTTGTTGTGCGACTATGTTAATCAGTTCGCAGCGATTTTGTTGACTGATCGTGTTAATTGCTATGGTTTTGTCTGCTGAAGTTAGATTTATCTCACCATTTTGCTGTGGCCATAAACCACTGAGTAAATTAACCAGCGTACTTTTCCCACTGCCGCTTTGCCCCACAATCGCGACTTTTTGCAGTGGCTCAATCGCAAAACTTAAGTTGTTAAGCGCAAAAGTATCACTGTGGTAACAATAACTAAGATCTTTAAATTCAAGCCCTAAAGGTTGCACTGATAACGACTCCTGAACGCTTGTAGTTTCAGGGCGCAGTTTATCTTCTAAATCAAAAATACGCTTTGCAGCGCTTAGCGCTACGGGCAATTGAATAAACGCATTTGGCAGCGTTAGCACCGTTTCAAAACTAGCAAGCACAAATAAACTAAGCATTGCCAGTTCAACATTGGCCATAGCTCCGCTGTAAACTAGCGGTGCAATTATCACAATGGCACCGAGCATACTCAGTTGTACTATTAATAGTGATATGCCATTACTATGTGCTTCGGCGCTATGGCGAACAAATAGTTGCCGATTATAGCGTTCACTGGCTGCCCGACATTGCTCAATTTGTTGCTCGGTGGCTTGATAGATAGCCAACTCTCGTAAGCCACTTAGGGTATCTGATAATTCAGCACGTAAAGTCGCCGAATAGTGAGTTTCGAGGTCGGCAGTTTGCTGAAGTTGTTTACTCAGTATGATCGGCAGGGCAACGCCTACTATTAAGAGTGCAGTAAAGCATAGTAACGCTACATTACTGTTGTAGGCTGCCATAATTGCAACCACAATTGGCACGCTGATTAGCGCAACAATCATCGGTAATAATACGTTTAAGTAAAATTTATCGAGCGCTTCAACGTCATTTTGCATGCGGTTAAATAGATCGGCGCTGCGGCTCATGGCTAAATCAACATTGCTTAGCTGGCTTAGCGTGTTAAAAACACTGACACGAATTTCACTTAATAATAAAAAGGTGGCGTTGTGGGTTACCAATCGCTCGCCGTAACGAGAGGCGGTTCTTACGATTGCCAAAAATCTAATTGTGCCGGCTGGTGTGAAGTAATTCATTTGCGTGCCAGCCAAGCCAGCTGCAGCCATGGCGGCTAAAAACCAACCAGAAATAGCCAATAAGCCAACGTTTGCCAGTACTGTTAAGGTTGCTAAAAATGCCCCTAACAGCATTGCACCTAGGTGCGGTCTACACAGTTTTAATAAACGTAAAAAATTAGTCATGCTGTTTACTCCTTGCATGCACTAAATCAAACAGCGCGCCTTGGTTATCGATGAGGGTTTTAAAGCTACCTTGCTCAATAACAGCACCATCTTTCATTACAATAACTTGTTTAGCTTGTGCAATGGTATTTAAGCGATGGGCTATCACCACAACGAGATGTTGCTGTGCATAATGATTGATAGCCGCTTGCACCTGTTGCTCAGTTTGGCTATCGAGGTGTGCGGTTGGCTCATCAAGGATCAAAATTGGCGCTTGTTTTAAAAATGCCCGAGCTAAAGCGATCCGCTGCTTTTGCCCGCCTGAGAGTCCTTCGCCTTGTTCACCAATTTGAGTGTCAAAGCCCTCTGGTAATTGATTGATAAACTCAAGTGCACCAGCTTGCTCTGCTGCAGTTTCTAGCTGCGTGAGTGTGGCATCCGGTTTGGCCAATAGTAAGTTAGCTTTGATACTGTTAAACAATAAAGTAGGTTGTTGTGGGATCCAGGCAATATGTTGCTGCCATTGCTTAATGTGTGATGCGGCTAATTGTTGTTGATTTACCGTAACAGCACCGATCACCTGAGGATGAAACCCTAATAAACAATCGAGTAAGGTGCTTTTACCAGCACCACTTTGACCAACGATGGCATACAGGCCTGTGCCTGCAAATGTTAGGTTTATATTGTTAACGCCTTCATTACTTTGTGGATAATGAAAATTTAAATTATCAATATTTAGTTGTTCGATACTTGGTAAGTTTAAGCTATTTTGAGTATTTGGTTGTATGTTCTCAAGAGCCTTAGCAGGGAGTGGCTCATTCAATATTTTTAGCATATCAGCGGCGGCACTAATCCCTTCTAATCGGGCATGGTAATGGCTGCCGAGTTGGCGCAGCGGTAAATAAAACTCCGGGGCAAGTAACAGTACAACAAAGCCGGTCGAAAAATCTAAGGTACCAAAAAACAACCGAAAACCGATTATCACCGCTACTAACGCGACACTAATGGTCGCTAAAAACTCGAGTGCGAAAGATGATAAAAATGCGATTTTTAATACGTTTAAAGTCGCATGGCGAAAGTCATCGGAAATTTTGGCAATTTGTTTTAGTTCGCGCGTAGTCGCATTAAATAACTTTAGTTGGGTTAAGCCTTGTAAGCGGTCAAAAAAGTAATTACCCAACACAGCTAGTTGTTGCCAACGTTGTTGATTCAGTTGTTCTGCTTTGTGGCCAACCAAAATCATAAAAAACGGAATTAGGGGGGCGGTGAATAAAAAAATCAACCCAGCTTTCCAATCGGTAGGAAAAATCACCATCAGGATAGCCAAAGGAATAAGCGCACTGTAAGCCACGCTCGGTAAATAATTAGCATAATAATCGTGCAGTGCTTCAACACCATTGTGTAGGGTGTTTAAAGTCGCGCCATGACCTTGTTGTTCAATATAACTTGGCCCAAGTAAGGTGAGTTTCTCGAGTAAAGCATGGCGCATTGCAGTTTTAATTTTAAGTGCGGCTTGGGCACTTATGCGCTGCGAAAATCCAAGCAATATTCCGCGCCCTAAAATCAATGCTGCTAATGGCCAAAGTAAAGGGGTAATAGTGGCTAAATTGGCGTGTTCAAACATCACTAAATGAATTGATCGTGCCACTAAATAAGCACTGGCAATCATCAATAATGCGTTAAATGTTCCTAGCGCAATACTGATTTTTAAAAGACTGCCTGCGTGATTGGAATGCGTTTTTAAAAACGCGCGCAGCGTAGTTTGCTGCGCGCGATTTGGTCGGGGGTTAGTCGTCATTTTGGCGATTAAGCCTATCGTGTAATTCTTGTTCGTCGTCAGCGATACTGTCTTTGTTCTGGCCAAATTCGTACCACATAACGTTGATCACACCTAACGTACAGGCTAATAAAACACCGAGTATCCAAGCAAAATACCACATAGATCAAATCTCCTTAGTAACTGCCATGGCTGTTATTTTCAATTTCTTCTACGGTTACTTTGCGCCACATTTTCACATAACACCATGTGGTGTAAAGTAAAATAAGTGGCACAAAAATACTTACTGCAATAAACATTACATTCAATGTTCTATGGCTAGAAACCGCATCCCATATTGTTAAACTAATATCAGGGTGATTACTTGATGGCATAATAAATGGGAATAAAGACATTCCAGCCGTCATGATCACACCGCCAAGCATTAAGCTTGTTGCTATTAATGCCAGCCCCGGTCTATTAATTTTTGAACATATCCACGCTAATGTAGCCATTAAAAAAGCGACCGCAGGGAACAGCATAGTTAAAGGCATTTGTTGATAATTGTTTAACCAAGCACCTGCAGAGGTGGTTACTGTTTTATCTAGTGGGTTTGCAAAGCCTTGCGTATCACCCATCGAGATTATTTGGTAACCATCAAGATTAGCAATCCAAATACCTGCAACAGCAAATAACACGATGAATGCTAACAGTGCATAACGACCATATTGCGCTGAGCGACGAGCAACATCACTGTCTGTACGCAGCTGTAACCACATACCGCCATGGGCAAGTAACATAGTTACGCTGATCAAGCCGGCTAATAAGGCAAATGGATTTAATAATGCAAAGAAAGATCCTTGGTAGCTGGTTCTAAGGTATTCATCAATACTAAATGGCACACCTAAAAACAGATTGCCAAAGGCCACGCCAAATACCAGAGCAGGAATGGCACTGCCAGCAAATAAGCCCCAATCCCAATTGTTACGCCAGCGTGGAGAGTCAATTTTGCTGCGATAGTCAAAACCCAAAGGTCTAAAAAATAAGGCAAACAATACCAACATCATAGCAAAGTAAAAGCCCGAAAATGCAGCCGCATAAACCATCGGCCACGCTGCAAATAAGGCACCACCTGCGGTGATAAACCATACTTGGTTACCATCCCAGTGTGGACCTACCGTATTGATCACCACACGGCGTTCACTGTCGGTTTTACCAACTAACTTGATAAGCATAGCCACGCCCATGTCCATACCATCGGTGATTGCAAAACCAATTAACAATACGCCGATGATAACCCACCAAAGTAACTTTAACGTTTCATAATCGAAAATCATGATTTTGCTCCTTGCTCGTCAGTTATTTGGTCGCCATTAGTATGGTCATCTAAATGTTCAAAGTGATATTTACCAGTGTGCAATGAACTTGGTCCTATTTTTACAAATCGCAGCATCAGCCAGCCTTCGACAATAGCAAGGCCGGTGTAGAATACGATAAAGCCGGTTAAGCTTATTAAAATATCATTGACAGTCAGTGCCGAGGTCGCTAAAAAGGTCGGCAGTATTTCTGAAATTGCCCACGGCTGACGGCCATACTCGGCAACTATCCAGCCAAATTCAATTGCTATCCAAGGTAGAGGGATACTCCACACCGCAGCCCACAATAACCAACGTTTTTGTTCAATCACACGATGTGCATTGTAATAAAAAGACAATACAAATACGCCCAGCATAATCACACCACAGCCAACCATGATCCTAAATGACCAAAACATCGGGCCTACTTGAGGGAACGAATCTTTAACGGCTTGCTGAATTTGTGCTTCAGTTGCATCCACTACATTTGGTGTATAACGCTTTAACAATAAGCCGTAGCCTAAATCAGCTTTGAGGGTGTCAAACTTAGCAATATTCTCAGCTGAGTCATCACCACTGCGCAGTTTTTCAAGGTATTTATAAGCGATCATACCGTTACGAATACGCACTTCGTGTTGTTTTTCTAAATCATTAATGCCGGTAACTTGCTCATCTAACGAGCGGGTCGCTATTAAGCCTAGCGCATACGGGATTTTAACGGCGGCATGGGTCACCTGTTTATCGGAATCAGGGATCCCCACTAACGTAAACGCAGCGGGTGCTTCCTCGGTGTGCCATTCAGCTTCAATGGTTGCCAGTTTTACTTTTTGTACTTCACCGACTTCATAGCCTGATTCATCGCCAAGTAAAATAACACACAATACTGAGGCTAAACCAAAGCCGCTAGCGACTGAAAAAGAGCGTTTTGCAAAAGCGAGATCACGGCCCTTAAGGATATACCAACTACTGATCCCCAATACGAACATGGATGCGGCAACATAGCCCGCAGACACAGTATGAATAAACTTAACTTGTGCTACAGGGTTAAACACAAGCTCGGCAAAACTCGTCATTTCCATGCGCATAGTTTGATAGTTAAATTCAGCACCGACAGGGTTTTGCATCCAACCATTAGCGACTAATATCCACAGCGCAGACATATTAGTACCAATAGCCATTAAAAAGGTTGCACCTAAATGCTGGCGTTTACTGAGCCGCTCCCAGCCTAAAAAGAACATACCCACAAAGGTCGATTCTAAAAAGAATGCCATTAACCCTTCTATCGCAAGGGGAGCGCCAAATACATCGCCCACATAATGAGAGTAATAAGACCAGTTAGTACCAAATTCAAACTCCATGGTAAGGCCTGTGGCTACACCAATGGCGAAGTTAATGCCAAATAGTTTACCCCAAAACTTGGTCATATCACGGTAGATTTCTCGGCCGGTCATTACATAAACCGACTCCATGATCACTAAAATCCAGGTCATACCTAGAGTCAGTGGTACAAATAAAAAGTGAAACAGGGCGGTGACAGCAAACTGTAATCGCGATAGATCCACAAAGGTTTCATCTATCATTTTTTATAGCTCCTTGTATGTGCGGGCGAGTCACAAAACAAATAAAGTAAGCAAAAGTTAGTTAATAAGGTTTCAGTAATTATTGAAACTTTATGCATTATTCTCTTTTGGTTAATTATTGTCAATCACAACATGGATAAATATTACCCCATTATGATTAATGCGACGCTTTTTAATCAGCTTTAGTTAGTGGAACACAGAGCTTAACTATTTACCAATATATGTTTGAAAAACAGGCAAATAGTTCTGGTTGTATCAGTAAAGGTACGTTGGTGAAGGTTTCTCTAATTTATTCAGGGTGTGTCATTTAATCGCGCAGTAAAACAAGCTAGACTACTGCCTATGACCGTCTTGTTGACTTGTGAATAAAAAACAGCCATGAATAAAGATAAACAGCCACTACGTATAGCGATTGTAGTTGGAGAGCTCTCTGGTGATATTTTAGGTGAAGGCCTAATTAAAGCATTGAAACAGCGCTACCCTGATGCCATTTTTGAAGGTATTGCAGGGCCGAAAATGCAGGCGCAAGGCTGTAGTAGCTTATTTGATATGGAAGAGTTAGCTGTAATGGGCTTAGTGGAAGTGCTAGGCCGATTACCGCGGTTATTAAAAATTCGCAAGCAACTAGTCCAACACTTTATTGATAACCCGCCAGACGTTTATATCGGTATTGATGCACCTGACTTTAATTTACGGGTTGAAAAGCCGTTAAAAGATGCTGGTATTAAAACGATTCAATATGTAAGTCCATCAGTGTGGGCATGGCGAGAAAAACGTATTCACAAAATCAGCGCTGCAACCAATATGGTGCTGGCTTTATTACCGTTTGAAAAAGCATTTTACGATAAACATAATGTGCCATGTACTTTTGTTGGCCATACACTGGCTGATGATATTGCCCTTGAGCATGACGACAGCGCAGCGCGTCAACAATTAGGTTTAAGCCTTGATGATAAAGTACTGGCATTATTGCCAGGTAGTCGAGGCTCAGAAGTAGGGTTGCTTAGTGAAACTTACCTTAAAACAGCGGCCGGGCTACAAGCTAAAAATCCTGATTTAAAAATAGTGGTACCATTAGTAAATGAGCAACGCAAAGCACAATTTAGTGCTATTTTGGCAGCTACAGCGCCACAACTAAATATTCAGTTGTTGGATGGGCAATCGAACCTTGCTATGCAAGCGGCAGATGTGATTTTAATTGCATCAGGTACCGCGACCCTGGAAGGGATGCTTTATAAAAAACCTATGGTGGTTGGCTATAAAATAAAAGCCCTAAGTTATTGGATTTTTAAAAGTTTATTCACTTTTAATATTAAATACTTTTCGTTACCAAACTTATTAGCTGACGAAGAGCTAGTGCCTGAATTTATGCAGCATGATTGCAGCGTTGAAAACCTAACGAACGCCCTTGAACCAATGCTAAATAGTGATAATCGCGAGTTGAAAGCGCGTTTTTTAGCCATTCACCAGCAAATACGCTTAAATGCTAGTGAGCAAGCAGCCACTGCTGTTGCGGAGATTATAGATGCAAATTGAACGACCTAACCTCAGCTTTATCGCTGGCGTTGACGAAGTCGGCCGTGGGCCATTAGTTGGCGATGTAGTGACCGCTGCGGTGATCCTCGATCCAGCTAAACCGATAGCTGGTCTTGCGGATTCAAAAAAGTTAACCGATAAAAAACGCCAAGCACTGGCAATTGAGATCAAAGAAAAAGCGCTGTGTTGGTCCATTGGCCGATGTAGCCCCACAGAAATCGACGAGTTAAATATTCTCCATGCCACTATGCTGGCAATGACTCGTGCGGTTGAAGGCTTAAGTACCACCCCTGAGTTTGTATTTGTCGATGGCAATCGCCTACCTGCGCTCAGTATGCCGGCACAAGCCGTAATAAAAGGCGACAGTCTAGTGGCAGAGATCTCAGCAGCATCCATTATTGCTAAAGTTGCCCGTGATGATGAAATGATTGAGCTTGATAAACGCTATCCAGAATATGGTTTTGCAGGTCATAAAGGCTACCCAACCAAGGCACATTTTGCTGCTCTTGAGCAGTACGGCGCCATTAGTGAACATCGTAAAAGCTTTAAACCAGTACAACGTGTACTGGCGATGCAGGAGAAGTAATGGCAGCTCCAGATTTTGTGCATTTACGGGTTCATTCAGACTTTTCAATGGTCGATGGTTTAGCGAAAACTAAACCGATTGTCGCCAAAGCGCAGGAATTACAATTACCGGCATTGGCCATTACCGACCAAATGAACTTATGTGGTCTAGTGCGCTTTTATGACACCGCTCATAATGCGGGCATTAAACCAATTGTTGGTGCTGATTTTTGGTTACACAGCCCAGAGTTTCCAGAAGGGCCTTGTCGGTTAGTTATTTTAGCTAAAGATAATGTCGGTTATAAAAATCTTACCCTTTTAATCTCTAAAGCGTATCAACGTGGGCATTTATTTCATCGCCCTGTTATTGAACGAGATTGGTTAGTTGAGCACAAAGAAGGGCTTATTTTACTCTCTGGTGCCAAAGATGGCGATTTAGGTAAAGCGCTATTAAAAGGCAACCCAGCCACAGTTGAGTCGGTGGTTAGTTTTTATAAACAGCATTTTAGTGATAACTACTATATTGAGTTGATACGTACTAAGCGTACACAAGAAGAAGACTATTTACACTTAGCGGTTGAGCTTGCAACCGTTGAGCAATTGCCAGTGGTGGCTACCAACGAAGTGGTATTTTTGAAGCCTGAAAACTTCGAGGCCCACGAAATACGCGTAGCAATATTTGACGGCTATACGCTTGATGATAAACGCCGACCAAAGCGCTTCTCTGAAGAGCAGTACTTAAAAACCCCAGCACAAATGGCTGAGCTGTTTAGTGATATCCCAGAAGCGCTGCAAAACAGTGTGGAAATCGCCAAACGCTGTAATGTGACGGTGCAGCTTGGTACGTATTTCTTACCAGATTACCCAACCGGCTCATTAAAAATTGAAGACTTCTTGGTGAAAGTATCCCGAGACGGTCTTGAAGAGCGCCTACAGTTTTTATTCCCTGATGAAGCGGACCGAGCAGAAAAACGTGCTGAATACGACGAGCGTTTGCAAATCGAGCTCGATGTAATTAACCAAATGGGTTTCCCTGGTTACTTCTTGATCGTAATGGAGTTCATCCAGTGGAGTAAAGATAACAATATTCCAGTTGGTCCAGGACGTGGTTCAGGTGCGGGTTCGTTAGTGGCGTACGCGCTGAAAATTACCGATCTTGATCCGCTTGAATTTGATTTACTGTTCGAGCGCTTCTTGAACCCTGAACGTGTATCAATGCCGGATTTCGACGTCGATTTCTGTATGGATAGACGCGATGAAGTAATCGATCACGTATCGGCTCTATATGGACGAGACGCGGTATCACAGATCATTACTTTTGGTACTATGGCAGCAAAAGCGGTAATACGCGATGTTGGCCGAGTACTTGGCCACCCGTACGGATTTGTTGACCGTATATCAAAACTGATCCCAGGCGATCCCGGCATGACGTTGGCAAAAGCGTTTGATGTTGAGCCACGCCTGCAAGAAGCTTACGATGGCGATACAGAAGTAAAAGACTTAATCGATATGTGTCGCATCCTTGAAGGCTGTACACGTAACGCTGGTAAACATGCCGGCGGTGTGGTTATTTCACCGACTACAATTACTGATTTTGCCGCCCTGTATTGTGACGATGAAGGTAAGTTTCCGGTTACTCAGTTTGATAAAAATGACGTAGAGACCGCCGGATTAGTAAAGTTTGACTTCTTAGGTCTACGAACCCTGACCATTTTGCAATGGGCAGTTGATATGACTAATGAGCGCTTAACCCGAGAGGGCAAAGAGTCAATAGATATCAACACCATTCCACTGAATGATAAAAAGAGTATAGAGCTGCTATTAAGAGCAGAAACTACCGCGGTATTCCAACTTGAATCCCGGGGTATGAAAGACTTAGTAAGGCGCTTAAAGCCCGATTGCTTTGAAGATATGATCGCCTTGGTAGCCTTGTTTCGTCCCGGGCCATTGCAGTCAGGCATGGTAGATAACTTCATCGACCGAAAACTTGGTCGCGAAGAAATTTCTTATCCAGATGCACAATATCAACACGAAAGCTTAAAGCCTATTTTGGAGCCGACTTACGGCATTATCTTGTATCAAGAACAAGTAATGCAAATTGCTCAGGTACTGGCAGGTTACACCTTAGGTGGCGCCGATATGTTACGTCGTGCAATGGGTAAGAAAAAGCCAGAAGAGATGGCAAAACAGCGTTCAACATTTGAAGATGGTGCGCGAAATAACGGCATTGACGGCGAACTGGCGATTAAGATCTTCGACTTGGTAGAGAAGTTCGCAGGCTACGGTTTCAATAAATCGCACTCCGCAGCCTATGCGTTAGTATCTTACCAAACGCTGTGGATGAAAACCCATTATCCTGCTGAATTTATGGCGGCGGTGATGTCGGCTGATATGGATAATACTGAAAAAATCGTCACCTTGGTTGATGAATGTGAGAACATGAAACTCACTTTATTACCGCCTGATGTAAATGCCGGTGCCTATAAGTTTACAGTAAACCTCAAGGGTGAAATTGTTTATGGTATTGGTGCTATCAAAGGCGTGGGTGAAGCACCTGTAGATGCAATTTTAGAAGCGCGAAGTAACGGTGGGCCATTTAAAGACCTATTCGATTTTTGTGCGCGGGTAGATTTAAAACGTATCAATAAACGCGTAACCGAAAAACTTATTTACGCCGGTGCGCTTGATCAACTCGGTCCCGAGAAAACGCAACCAGCGCGTGCTACGTTATTGGCAAGCTTAAAAGATGCGATGAAAGCGGCTGATCAGCATCATAAAGCAGAGTCGTTAGGGCAAACTGATTTATTTGGTTTATTAGCGACAGAGCCGGATGAAGTCGAGCAAGCATTTATAAAAGCCACGCCACTGACTGATAACCAATGGCTTGATGGGGAAAAAGAAACCTTAGGCTTATATTTAACCGGGCACCCAATAAATCAGTATCGTAAAGAGCTGAAATATTACACCAGTGGTAAATTAGTGGATTTACAGCCAACTAATCGTGATGTGCAATCAACCGCTGCAGGCCTTGTTATAGCTGCACGTACACTAGTAAATAAAAAGGGAAATCGTTGGGGGCTTGTAACTTTAGATGACAAGAGTGCCCGTATTGATGTACGCTTATTCCCAGAACAGTTTGAAATGTACCAAGATATGCTGCAAATCAACAATATCTTGGTAATATCTGGACAGGTCAGCTTTGATAACTTCTCCGGTGGTATTACAATGACCGCCAGAGACATATGCACCATCGCGCAAGCGCGCGAAAAACGTATTAAAGCGATTAAAATGACGCTAAATATGGTGCAAATCGAAGCCAACTTCTTCGATAAATTACAAAAAGTACTCGAACCTTATAAGTTTGGTACTTGTCCGATTAAGGTTTACTATCAGCGTCCAGATGCGTTGGCACAGTTAACCCTCGGGACAGAATGGTGTGTTACGCCTAGTGATGACTTAATTCATAAGTTATCGTTAATGGCGGCGCAAGATGTAGAACTAGAATTTAACTAATTAGGTAGTTTAGAGCATGAGCCTCAATTATCTTGATTTTGAGCTTCCAATCGCAGAGTTAGAAGCAAAAATTGAAGAGTTACAAAATATAAGCCGCGCTGGCGATTTAGACCTTGAGTTAGAAGAGGAAGTCAGTCGATTAAAAGAGAAAAGCGCTAAAATGAAAGAGGAAATATTCTCTAAATTAGGTGCTTGGCAGGTTTCTCAGTTAGCCCGTCATCCGTTGCGTCCTTATACTCGAGATTATATCGAGCGTATTTTCACGGAATTTGACGAGTTTGCTGGCGATCGTACTTTTGCGAATGATCCGGCAATTTTAGGCGGTGTTGCACGCTTTGAAGGCCAACCAGTGATGGTTATTGGCCAACAAAAAGGCCGTGACACAGCTGAAAAAATTAAACGCAACTTTGGTATGCCAAAGCCTGAAGGTTACCGTAAAGCATTACGCTTAATGGAAATGGCAGAGCGTTTTAAAATGCCAATTATGACCTTTATCGACACCCCAGGTGCATACCCTGGTGTTGGCGCTGAAGAGCGAGGCCAATCTGAAGCAATCGCACGTAACCTTAAAGTGATGGCAGCATTAAAAGTGCCAACAATTTGTACGGTTATTGGTGAAGGTGGCTCAGGTGGTGCTCTAGCCATTGGTGTAGGTGATCGCGTTAACATGTTGCAGTACAGTACTTACTCGGTGATTTCACCAGAAGGTTGTGCATCAATTTTGTGGAAGAGCGCTGATAAAGCCCCTCTTGCTGCAGAAGCGATGGGTGTAACCGCTGAGCGTGTTAAAGAGCTTGATTTGATCAACAGCTTAGTTGAAGAGCCATTAGGTGGCGCACACCGTAACTACGAAGGTATGGCGCGTAACCTGAAAAATCAACTTAAGCGCGATTTAGCTGATTTACAAGCTCTGTCACTGGATGAGATGCTTGATCAACGCTATAAACGTTTAATGTCGTTTGGCTATTGTTAAGA
Source organism: Pseudoalteromonas sp. SR41-8 (assembly GCF_014163915.1). Taxonomy (NCBI): domain Bacteria; kingdom Pseudomonadati; phylum Pseudomonadota; class Gammaproteobacteria; order Alteromonadales; family Pseudoalteromonadaceae; genus Pseudoalteromonas; species Pseudoalteromonas sp. SR41-8. The sequence continues at coordinate 39,985 of NZ_JACJEE010000017.1, read as the reverse complement.
TAAACAAAACAACCAAATTGATGAAAAAAAGCCGCTATTGCGGCTTTTTTGTTTTAGAATGCTTTGGAGCTTGGAGCACTACTAAATTTAAGTTGATGGTTACTCATGCAAACAACATCGTTATACCAACAAGTAAAAAATGCCATTACGCCTTATACCGATGAGCACAAAACCGCATTTACGGTAGCGCTCTCTGGTGGTGTGGATTCGGTGGTATTACTGCATATAATGAATGCGCTAAAAGCTGAAATACCGCAACTGCAATTAAGCGCAGTTTATGTTAATCATGGTTTAAGTCAGTATGGCGACGATTGGCAGCATTTTTGCGAAAAACTATGTGCAATAGTAAAAGTTCCTTTTTACTCGGCTCAGGTAAAAATCACCAATAAATCACGCACGAGTCTAGAAGAGCTCGCCCGCGATGCTCGGTATCAGGCACTTGATCAGCATAGCCCAAGCGGCAGTATTATTTTGCTAGGGCAGCACTTAAATGATCAACTAGAAACGTTCTTATTGAGACTAAAACGGGGCTCAGGATTACAAGGCTTAGCATCGATGCGGCAAACTCGCACCTTGAGTTCTGGGCGAGAATGTTTAAGGCCACTGCTGAACACCACACGACACAGTATTGAACAATTTGCTACCGAGTTTAAGCTTGAGCATATTACCGATGATTCAAATACGGATGAGCGCTTTGATCGCAACTTTATTCGTCAGCAAATAGTGCCTCTATTAAGTGAACGATTTACCGGCTTTGAGAAAAGCGCAGCGCGCAGTGTTAACCTTCTTCAACAGCAGCAAGATGTACTTGATGAATACACTCAGTTAGATTTAAGGCAATGCCAAAACACCCAGCAAGGGTTAAGTTGTTTACAGCTAGCAAATTTTAGCGCTGCGCGCCAAGCAAATGTTTTGCGTTGTTGGCTTGGACAATTTACGACGCTTATGCCATCACAACAACAAACTCAGCAAATACTTACACAAGGTTTAACAGCAAAAGCTGATGCGCAGCTACTTATTCAGTTAACGGATGGGCAAGTTCGCCGGCATCAAAAATTTTTATATTTTGTACGTGAAACAACCGTTCCTGACAGCCAATCACTAACTGCTCAAAACCAGTTACTTTCAGATGGTCGTACCCTAATACAATTATCAGGTATAGGAGTTAGAAAACCATTGCTTGATGAACACGTTTCTGTCCAGTTTAATTGTCCACAGGCGCGTATTAAACCGCTTAAAAAACCGGGTCACAACAGCATTAAACATTGGTTTAAAGATGCAAAAGTAGCGCCATGGTTACGTGCTAATGTGCCACTTATTTTTTATAATGAGCAATTAGTTTATGTCGTAGGGCATTTTATAAGTGCAGAACACGCCGATGAAAAAGGTATATTTTGGGAGATAAAAACATGACAACGTCACAGCCACACGTTGGTTTATCACTAGTCAATAAAGCACCGTTAGGGCTAATAGTTACAGCCGTTATAGCGGGCATTGCCACGGTAATGTTTGAGCTTGAGCTATTAACGTTAGCGTATTCGGTTTTAGGTGGTTTGGTGTGTGCAATTATTTTAATTGCGTACTGGTTAGGTAAAGGTGGACTATTTTTTATTGTTGGGGTAAGTATTCCATTATTAATGGTCATTGTTGTACCACTAACCAGCATGGCTGCTTTGTTATACCTAATTAGTGGTTTCTTTTTTGGTTTTTGCTTAGCACTATTAGGTTATAAGTTATTAGCCAAGTCAGATAATTAGTATAATTATAAAAGAAAGCCTAGTGGGGGAACTAGGCTTACCTTTAATTAATACGCTTTAGCGCAGTTACGCCCTGATGCTTTGGCCTTGTATAAACCTTTATCGGCGCGGGCAAAAATCTCATTCTCACAATCTTTGCTGTTTGCCAAAGTAAATCCAATGCTGGTGGTGACTTCATATTGTTTCATTAAACTTGACTGAGTCACTAACTGCATTACTCGCTGAGCAATCACTTTATTTGTGGTAAATTCAGGATCATCGATTAATACTGCAAACTCATCACCACCAAAACGAAATACAGAATCAGTCCCGCGAATACTACTGCATAAAACGTTGGCAAACTCTTGTAATACATCATCGCCAATTTTATGACCGAAGCTATCATTAACTTGTTTAAAGTTATCTAAATCTAACAACATTAGACTAAATGGACGATGATGGCGGCGAAAACGCTCTAATTTCTGAGCCAAAATAGCATCAAACTGACTACGATTATTAAGTCCTGTTAAAGTGTCTTTAGTAGCTAGCTTTAGCACGCGGCTATACATTAATGCATTACGTAATGGATAAACCAATACGCTGTGTAAGCCAACTAACTTTTGCTTGATACTTCCCGAAAGCGGGTATTGGCAAAAATAGATCAGCTGCCCTAAATGTTCATTATTTATGTCTAAATTAAATGAATATGGCGGTTTACTATTATCACTATTAGGGATTTGTGCCACTCCAAGAGACGACTGAAACTGCAAGCCTGAAAAATTTATGATTTGTTTTGCATGCTCAGCATAAATCGTTAATAGCTCTTCTATATTTAACGTTGTTTGCAGTTTTTCGAGCAAACTATGAATAGCAGCAGGTTCATTATTACGGTAATGCTCTGCCGAAAACGGCAGAAACTCGCCACGTGCCGAGATGCGCTGCGTCAAAATATGGACATTTTCCATGGTTTTCTCCCCCTAGGAGTTTGTTATTACTTTTCTAAGCGATTTTTGTGCCACTATTCCAAACTGGCTGAAAAACAGATAGTTGCTATAGTTAACTCTTAAGTAGCTAAAATTTTGACGGTATGGCAACAGTATAAATAGGAGGTTTATTTGCAAAGTGTATTGGCTCAAATATTTGGCTTATTACTGGCTGCTGTGGTGCTGGTATGGTTATTTAAGCGCATTGGCTTACCGCCGATCCTCGCCTACCTTGCTACTGGCTTATTAGCGGGTAGTCATGGCATTGGCTGGATGGCGCAAAGTCATGAAATACATTTTGTAGCTGAGCTTGGTATTGTATTTTTATTATTTAGTTTAGGGCTGGAGTTTTCTGTTGGCCGCTTAATGGCAATGCGCAATATTGTATTTGGCTTGGGCACGTTGCAAGTAATTGTCACAAGTATTGTGTTTATGCTGATTTTATTGTTGATGGATTTGTCTTTGTTGAGCAGTTTCACTATTGCGACATTAATGGCGCTGTCATCAACAGCGGTGGTGGTTAAATTACTTAAAGAAACCGGCGAACTTAAACAGCGGCGAGGGCAGCTCGCTATCGGAATGTTATTATTTCAAGATATTGCGGTGGTGCCGTTACTGATTACTTTACCTTTACTGGCCCAAAGCAGTGATACTGAAGGCATTGCCTGGGCCCTGACTTTCGCTTTAACTAAAGGCGCATTTGTATGTTTGTTGTTATGGATGATAGGCAAGTGGGTATTGCCAAAAGTCTTTAGCGAAGTTGCATTAATGCGCACCGATGAATTGTTTGTTTTGACCACCTTAGTGGTTGCCTTATTTGCCGCAGGCTTAACGTATTTATTTGGCTTATCGATGGCGCTGGGCGCATTTTTAGCAGGAATGATGCTCGGCGAAAGCCAGTACCGACATCAATTAGAAGCTGATATTCGACCATTTCGCGATATTTTAATGGGCCTATTTTTTGTCACTGTCGGTATGCAGCTCGATATTTTATATGTGTTTGGCGTATGGTATTGGATAGTGGCTGCATTAGCGCTAATGCTAGTATTAAAAATTGGTGTTATTACTTTTTTAGCGCAACTGATGGGCGAGCGAAAACAAGATGCAATTGCAGCAGGCATCATGCTATGGCAAATGGGCGAGTTTGGTTTTGTATTAATTGCGCTTGCTACTAAACACCAATTATTAGCTTTAGATCACGCCTCATTTTTAATTGCTATTGCAGTCATGTCGATGGGCTTAACGCCTTATTTAATAGAATCGACGCCTTGGTTATTAAAACAACTTGGGGTATTAAAAAATCCCAACGGTGAGTGGCAGCAACAGCCTAATAGTAGCACCTTGTATCAAAACCATGTAGTGATCTGTGGGTTCTCTCGGGTTGGGCAAACTATTGCGCGGTTTTTAAAGCCAGAAGCAATAGAGTACGTTGCTGTTGAAAGTAACCCAATACTAGTTCAAGAGGCCAAAGCAGCTGGAGAGCCCGTTATTTTTGGTCATGTAAAACAAAAAGATATTTTAAAATCAGCAGGGGTCGAACGAGCTCGACTAGTGATCATTACTTTCACCGATTTTGAACATGCGCAAATCGTGATCGATGCGATAAAGCAAATAGCTCCTGACGTGAAAATACTGGTACGCATGCGCGATGATAGTCATCTCGAAGCACTCAAAGAGCTTGGCGTGACTGAGGTGGTGCCAGAAACACTGGAAGCGAGCTTAATGTTAGTGTCGCACGTGTTGTCTATGTCGGGCGTGCCGATGTCGCGTATTGTTAGGCGGGTTAGCAAAGAGCGGCGTAACCGTTACCAATTTTTACATGGTTTTTTTGCTGGAGATCAATTTGATAGTGAAGAAAACAACGCCGAGCGGCTTGAGTATTTACACGTTATGGCACTGCCAGAAAACGCCTTTGCGGTTGCTAAAAATATTAATGAATTAAATCTCGAAAAACGTAAAGTATCAGTGCGAGCATTACGACGCAAAGACCGTGAAATTGATAGTCCATCGCTGCACACTGTTTTACTCGCCGGAGATATTCTTGTACTACAAGGTAAACCCCGACGAGTAGAGCGGGTAGAGTGCTATTTACTCGATGGTACGGATTAGTGAATAGTTAACTGTTAATCGAGCTCTAAAAATTCGCGTATCTGTGGCAGTTTCTCTAAACCATCTTTATAACCAATTTCAATCAAATGCTGGGTATAGCGTTTTTCAAACAATAAGTAACTGGTTAAACTCGATTGAGAACGTTTTTTAACCCCGATCATGCGCAGTAATATTTTAATGGCTAAAGGCATATCACTGTAATAGTTTGCAGCAATGGCATTAAAGTTTTCTGATGGATTGATCACAAAACTTTGTATTTGCTTTAATTCTTGGTGTTTATCACGCCCAGGTAACAAACCTAAAGTTCGGTTAATTCGTTCAAGGCGCTCAAGATCTGACTGTAAGGTGTCGGTAAACACACTGTCGAGCAAATGGCCCGCAATCGAGGATAACCCTGGGAAGTGAGGTAGATAACCCGGCGGATGAGCTTCTTTGGGCTGATCAACACCAATAATAAATATTTTTTCAGCGCCTAAATGGACACATGGACTCAGTGGCGATAATTGGTGAATAGAGCCATCACCAAAGTAGTGGTTGTATACATTTACGCTCGGAAACACCATAGGAATTGCACTGGACGCCATTAAATGTTCAACGTTAATACGTGCCGCTTGGCCTTCGCGTTTAGCGCGCCGCCAAGGTGACTGTGTATTAGATTGAAAAAACGCCACAGAATCACCCGTGGTATAGCTTGATGCGGTGATTGACAGCGCATCTAAATAATTACGGTGTAAATTACGCTCAATGCGAGTTAAATCTAAAATTTCATTAAGTAAATTACGTAAAGGCTGATTATTCAACAAGCTCGCTGGTGGATGATTAATATGTTCAGATTGAAAACTAGTCAGCATGTTACGCATTAAATGGCCAAACACGCTGATAAAATCACTTTTATATACCATTGACGTAGAAAAGTTTTTCCAAACAGATTCCAGTTTACGTACCGCCAAATGGGTGCATGAAGCATAGCTTGCTAGCGCAGCTGAATTGATCGCTCCGGCAGATGTACCATTAATAATAGTAAATGGCAGCGGGGCGGTACGCGGCATACTTTGCGCGAGCGCTTTAAGAACCCCAACTTGGTAAGCGGCACGTGCACCACCACCGGTCAGTAACAGAGCAACTTTAGGTTTGTTTTTATCGATTTGCTTGATTTTCATAGTTGAGTTTCGTCGTTGCAATTAAGCGGTTAAGCGTCTTTACTTTATTTATTAACTGTAAGTCTTTAAGCTAGAAGAATCAAAGGATACCTTAGCTACGTTAATAATTATTAGTGTAGGCTATGAATTAAATCCATTTAGGGTACTCTTACTGTTATCGCATTTTAATATTTATGGAGTTCGTATGTCAGATCAACCATCAGCGTCAGATGTTCAAAAACGTCCACCGAATAATAACCTTTTATTTGCAGGCATCATTTTAATTATTATCATTATTGCTGCAGCGTTTGTGTTATTAAACTCAAGTGATGAGTCACAAACAGCAACCGAAGTTGAGCAACCCGTAGCAGAGCGCCCCATGATGGAGCTAAAACCAGAGAACGATCCGGTTGTTAATGCCCCATCTGTTAATCCTGAAAAGCCTGCTGATTTAGCCGTGCCAACACCACGCCCAGTAGAGCCTGAGCCGCAAGTAGAACCACTACCTACTCTTGATGAAAGCGATCCTGTCGTTGTTGCTAAGTTAGACGAATACTTAGGTGATGCAGCTATGAGTTTGGTTATAAACGACGATGTTATTCGTCGCGGTGTGGTATTTATAGATAATCTTGCCAAAGGTAAAATTGCCCAAAAACACACTCCCGTTATTAAGTTAGAAGAAGGCTTTAGTGTAGTAGAGGGTGATATTCTTACCATTGATCCAAACAGCTATGAGCGTTATACCCCTTACGTAAAAATCTTTACTAGCATGAGTGCAGCACAAATCGTACGTTTATACGATGAGTACAAACCACTTATCAATGATGCGTATACAGAAATTGGCTATCAAGGTGATGCGTTTAATCAAACACTTACTGACGCCATAGAATTGCTGCTAGATACCCCAGAGCCAAAAGGGGATATGCCACTGTTACGTGATTCAGTAACTTATCAATATGCTTACTCAGAATGGGAACGCCTACCGGCTGCACAAAAACAACTGCTACGCATGGGCCCTGAAAACATGAAAAAAATAAAAGCTGTACTACGTAACGTAAAAAAAGAGTTAGATAATCAATAATCTTACTTAAATCGTTTAAAAAACAGTGCGATTGTATGTTTAACATGCAATCGCACTTTCTTTTTGTGTTTCCCCTTGAATAACACAGCAAAAGTAGAGATAATCCCTCCCGCGCCAACCAAGGCCCTCAATGGTAGTCTTATTGGTCCTCTCGCAACACTAGCAGGCGAACCTGGTCAGGCCCGGAAGGGAGCAGCCACAGTTTGTGACGTGTGTGCCGAGATGTGGCTGGTAAGACTGCCACCCAAATTCCTCATTTGGGTGTTGTTTGAAGTATAAGTTGACATATTTGTACTAAAAGATGGCATAAATTGGAAGTATAAGGTGGCATAGTCTAGTATTTAACCAAATGGTTAGGTGGTTGACTCACATGTACAGAAGAAAACTCAAACACCCCGTGTTAAAAACCTCCATAAATTTGCTAGTCAAAAAAATAAATCTACCTGTTTAGTTGAATCCTCTTGAATATCCCAACGTAACTCAAGCCTAAACTTCTCAACATTGTTAATACCTAAACCACGATGAATTAATTCAATTTCATCTAAAGGGCTTGAGCTTAAATTAACTTTTCCATTGCTGAGCATCTCTACAAATTTATGATTAGCACTAGGTTGAATATCGCTAGGCATACATACCTTAAAGCCAAATAAAAGTTATATTTAATAATCGCACTCCTGCTATCCAGCTGATAGTCGGGTTAGAGCGATAACCGGTCATTCAGGTGAGTAGTCATTAATTTAATAAGAATAAGGGGAAACTTTACTTTTTTTTACATGTTTATATAGGCTACAGAAAGCATAATATTTATAGTTGGCAATAGTTTACGCTATTTGCTATTAATATAAGTTCATAAAATAAGGACGTTTTCGCGCTAAAATAGGGAAAGTGTCCTCTGATAAAGTTGTCATATTTATATCGGAGTTAGCCACCAAATGTTCAGAAAAAGTCTATTAATTTTTATTATCCTAATATCAGGATGTAGTGATGATGTTAGCCAAGATCTTACTAAAATAAATGAAGATCTGAAAAGTGGAAAAGAATTATCTCCCCGCGATGGATGTATCGTTGATATAGTAATTTCCAATGTTGTAGATAAAAACAATCTTCAAACTTATGCTGCTACATTTGATGTTTTTGCACGTGCGTATATTTCACAGGATGCTATAGAAATTAATGGTTGTGCGGGACTCATTGATCTAGAAAGAAATGGCATCGATACTTATGGTGAGGTAAATAAATGCCCTGTGTTCATGAGTGATCTTGATAAGGCTACTTTAGACAAACTAAACGAAAGGGCTGTTAAAATAGTGCATGCTGCAAGTAACTTTGAAAATAGTGCTCTTTATCAATCATTTGGTCGTTGTATAAAATAAGTATAACAAGAGTCTAAGGTTACGACAGTCCGCTTTTGGCACATAGCAGTCAACTAAACTTGGCGGTATTTTTATGAGATTGGCTTTATAGAGCTTATATTTGGTAACTTTATGCCATTATAAGCTTCAATATTATGCCAAGTTATACTTCACTTACGGCGCTGTAGCCCAGTAAAAACGTATGTTATTATGCCAGCTTATGCTTCAAACAACACAATCATTGATAATGTGAACTGCCGAAAAGGCAGAGGCTAAATAAAAATAGCCCAGCAAACGCTGAGCTCTTTTTATTTACCTTTAATTAAGGTATGAGCTATTTGTGTTTATTCATACTTGAGCTATTTTTTGTTTCACAGATAATTTTATCCTTACCATCTAAGCCATAAAATTTTTCGTTACCGCTCAGTTTTTCAAAATGCTTAGAAAAACCCTGTTCTAAATTAGAGTTTATAGCTTCATCAAAATTATCCATAAATACAGCTTGTTCAGCGGCGCTAAGATCATCTACCGAAAGCCGACCATTTAATGCAGCTTTTACATTGTCGCAATCGAAATTCGCCGATTTATCAATGGTGTTGCTGGTTTTTATTGTTTTAGCCATATTAAACTCCCAAAATATAAAAGCTGATGTTATCTAATCATAACTTAATTCTAAAAATTAGCTGCTGTAATTATTTTTAGACTTGATTAGTAAACGCTTGCTAGCCAGTGCTTTGACAGGTAGATTGATAAGCAAGTAACTATTTAAATGGAATTAATAAGTTAGTTTATGTCTACAGTCTCTAAAGTTTTTTTACCTGACGAGGGTAAAAGCTATACCTCCAATGAAGTTCTGTCTTTAGATGAAGCAGGTTTATTTAATCTTGGGCGCTTTGGTAGGGTTGAAGAGTGTTTAAAGGAATAAGCCCTATTGGATATTATTTTTGTCTAAAAATATCTAGTTTAGCGTATAAGTTCTATATTGTTGAGCAAAAGTGAAATAAGAAATGACTCAAAGGAAGTGGGGAAATAAATGTTTAGATATGCTTTTTTACTTGTATTACTTTTTAACTTAGTTGCCTGTGGAAGTGGGGGGGATGGTAATACTTCGAATTCATTACAAGTTAACAAGGCCCCTTCCGTGAATGCAGGTGATGACCAAACAGTTGTAGAAGGAAGTGAAGTCAGCCTTGAAGGTGAAGCATCAGATAGTGATGGAAGCATAGTTTCCTATGAGTGGCTCCAACTATCATCAGACGATATTG
>NZ_JACJEE010000017.1:0-30220 GCF_014163915.1 Pseudoalteromonas sp. SR41-8 | reverse complement strand
GACCAAACAGTTGTAGAAGGAAGTGAAGTCAGCCTTGAAGGTGAAGCATCAGATAGTGATGGAAGCATAGTCTCCTATGAGTGGCTCCAACTATCATCAGACGATATTGTTACTATTAATAACTCTGATAAAGCAAAAGCTTCATTTGATGCTCCAGATGTAGAGGAAGAAGTTGAAATTACCTTTCAACTAACAGTTACAGATAATGATGGGTTACATAGTGAAGATACTATTAGAGTGATTGTAACTCCGACCCCTGAAGATGTTCTCTCAAAACTAATGTGGCCAATTGAATGCGAGCCAGAAATAGATTGTGGTATTGGTCATGCAGATATAGATGGAGATGGAGTATCATATAACTGCGAACTACCTGGCTACCAGGGACACGAAGGTATGGATATACATTTAATTGATAAACCCAACATGACAAAGTGGGAGCAGATGGATAATGGGGTAAGTGTATTAGCCGCACAGGAAGGGATAGTACTATGGGCTTTTGATCATGAAAATGCTTTTGATAAATGTACTGAAAATAGCGAGGTCGCTGAATGTAATGCTCCTTCTGAACCACCTGGCCCTAACGTTTCGAGTGGGTACGCAGTTTGTACTGATTTAGGGAATTATTGTGCAGGTGGTATTGATCAGTGTTATTGGTGTTTTGATGGAAAAAATGTTGTCGTAATTAAGCATGAAGGTGAGGTTTTTGCTACTCGTTATGACCATCTAAAAAGTGGATCTGTTTTGGTAGAAAAAGGGGACTTTGTTTCCAGAGGGCAAAAAATAGCAGAGGTTGGAAGTGCTGGCCGTTCAACTGAGCCGCACCTGCATTTTGAAGTATGGGAAACAGATTATTACTCACTTGGAGAGCCATTTGCTGGTATATGTGGGCCTAATTTCGAAAATACTCTATGGAATGCTAATAAATTTCCTTGGTTTGTTAAATAGTATTATTTCTAAAGATGTAAACTCGTGTATCTAGAACAATTAACTTCGACGAGAACTCAGTAGGAAGATTGGATTGCGTTTTGCCTTTACCACCTTTTTTGAATGGTTATATATGATACATAGCAGCCTACTAAAGTAAGCTGTATTCGTATGGGGTTAGCTTTTTACAGTTTGCGTTAGGTAACTTTATGCCATTATATGCTTTAATATTATGCCAAGTTACACTTCACTTGTGCCGCTGTAGCTCAATGAAATCGAATGTGGCTATGTCAACTTACACTTCAAACAACATTGGGTGTTGTAAATTTCCCCTTTAAATTATCTAAAACTTACTAAGCCTCTTCTTTTTAATAATACATATTTTGCTTTTTGTAATAATAATTTAGTTATTCCTGTGTCATTTATCAGGCCTGAAAGACAGCAACCACAGGTTGTTATTTAAAGCTTGAATACAACTCTCTACTCAGCTTACCTATATTTTAATCCGCTCCATGTTTGAGTATTTAAGTAATGAATCATATTCTGAAACTTTAGAGTCAGAAAGGATTTAGATTCTATTTGTTTGGCATTTCACTATTGATGAGCAAGCTATTCTTTAGTAACAGTTTAAACTGTTTATATAAGTTTAATTAAATACGACTTTATTGTCGGATTCGTAATTATTAGTATTATTTGGGAATAGTTTTATACATTATTGAATTGTTTAGTAGTATGTAACTACTTAAAAAATCATCAAAGGAAAATGGTGTTAACCATTTTAAAAGGATTTTGTATGGAAGTTGTTTATATAATTGCGATTTTTGTATTTCTAGTATGGTACATAGTAAGCTCAAAAAAGGCTAAAAATAAGGAGCTTAGATCAGCAAAAAAAGCACAGCTAAATTCAAATTTAGGCAGTGATGCACAAGTAAATAAACTAACTAATTTGCCTACGGTTCACATAAAACAGCATAAACCTAGCAAGCTGCAGCCTTATGGTGAGCCAGTTATTGCTGAAAACCAATCAAATAGCTTTAAAAGTACTCCAGAGGCGCCTAATTTAGGGGAGCCTACTATTTCTTCATTCAATAAGTTTGATACTCAAAGGTCCAGCCCAATTATAGAAAATGCTCAGAGTGGAACACATTCTGAAGATGATTTAGCCACATTTAATATTTTTGAGGGCGCAGAGCCTCAAAATATAAGCATTAAAAGTACAAGAAAAGCTCAGTGGCTTGATAAGAAAAAAGAAACTGTTATACATAAGCGTAAGTTAACAGGGTTTATTTACCTAGGTGAGCAGATGGAGTCTCTTAGGGGTTATGATCCTGAGCCTGCGCTATTAAACCCCGTTTTACCCGCATCAACACCTTTAGGTCATCAGCTCGGTTATTACACTGATGATTCACTTGGCTACTGGCCAAGTTATAACAGGCTTTCTAGACAATGTAGAGGTGCCTATCTTGATTGGTTAGCCACTGATAGAAGCGCAGTCAATACCCCAATAGGATTTGTGTTTTTGTACTTTTATGGACTTGAAAGATTTGTTACTGAAAATGGCAAAGATGATAAAGTTGCTGACGGACAATTTTCAGACATTTTTGATGAAGTACTACGTTTGCACAAGGTGTTTGTTTCTAGTCGCTCTTTTGCTGGTTACTCAGCAAACTTTTTGGAGTTTATGTATTTACTTAAACCTGAATTATTTAAAAGTAAAGAATATATATTACCCACAACACGACATTCACTACTTTTTAAATTGCGCTTGGCAGAACAAGTTGTAGCCACAGAAAGAGTGAATGATGAGTTAGCACTTGAGTGGATTAAAAATACAGACCAATACAATTTAAAAACCGCAGCTAGGCGCTGCGATATAGAGTTTGATTCACTTTTTAAACTTTACTACAAGCAAAAATTCCCTGAGGGAATGCAAGTAAAGCCCAATAAAACCAAATTAAACGCAGAGTACTTTGCCGCCAGCGGTGGTATCCCTAGTATTAAAATTTTACTCGACGGTTTGCCTGATCCGAGCATATTAAAAGCACCTATAAAAAAGCTTATTCCAATAGCAGAGAAAGTCACTGAGGAGCTAGCTAGTTATAGCCGTTACTTAGCCAAGGCAGATACCAGTAAAGATGACTTAGCTGCATTAATGCTACTGCCTCGTTCCATTGCTAGTAGTCAACCGTCACCATTAATCGAAAAGTTTAAAGCGTGGGCTAAGGCTATCATTTTAGAAAATGAAGGGGTAACAGATGTATCTGAATTTTGGTTGCAAACAGGCTTACCAACACCAAAAGCGATAAATAAAAAAGAAGGTGAGCTCATTTATAACTTAGCGAACTTTGCTGATATTGGTATTGCGCCTGACTTACGTTACCACCATGCAAAACCCAAATTAGATGGCAAACTTGTACTATTTACTCCAGGGCATGATGACGAATTCATCCCTAGTCATGCGTTTAACCAAGTTGGTGTCGCACTACGTTTAGGTGCTATTGTTGCAAATATAGATGGGGTTGTGGATGAGTCAGAAAGTTCTGAGCTAGTAAAGCTAATTACTCATGATGAAAAATTAACGGATACAGAAAAGCGATCTCTAAAGGCTTATCTTACATGGCGACTGGTTACACCATCAGATAATACGGGTTTAAAAAATAGACTTAATAATTTAGGTGTAAAAGAAATAGAATTTGTGAAACGGTTTATTCTGTCTATTGCGCTCGCTGATGGCAAAGTCGATAGCAAAGAAGTAAAGCAAATCGAAAAGCTCTACACAAATTTAGGATTGGATAAAGAGTCTGTCACGAGCGATATTCATCAGCTTACTACAAGTAGTCACCAGCCAGCGCCACGTAGTCAAAGCTCATCAGAGTTTAGCTTAGATGAAACGATTTTAGCACTTCATGAAAGCCAAACAACAGAAGCTAAAAACATGCTGGAACAGATCTTTACCTCAGATGAAGATGAAAGCGATTATATTGAAGTCCCAGAGCTGACAAACGAAGTTGATGGATTAGATCAGGCTCATAGTCAGTTGTTTGAAAAGCTATGCGCTAAAGCGCAATGGGACCGCGAAGAGGTAGCCCAAATGTGTAGTGATCTAAAATTAATGGTTGATGGTGCAATAGAAACCATTAATGATTGGTCATTTGATTTAGTGGATGCACCAGTAATTGAAGACGACGGTGACATATACATTGATGAAGAAATAGTCGAAGAAATAAGGGAGTTATAACAATGGCAGCAAAAAAAATTAGAGCAAAAGAGCGCGATGCAATTATACAGTCTCTTAAATCGGGTGTTACTCCAAAAGTCGGCATACAGCATATACAAGTTGGCCGTGGTAATGAACTTAAAGCGCTCATTAAAGATATAGACAGAGTGACAGATGGCGGTTCAGCTTTTCGGTTAATTATTGGCGAATACGGCTCAGGTAAAACATTCTTTTTAAGTGTTGTAAGAGCGATCGCATTAGAGCGAAAGCTAGTTACTGTTAATGCAGATTTATCTCCCGACCGTCGTATTCATGCATCATCAGGACAAGCCAGAAATTTGTATTCTGAGTTAATGAGAAATATGTCTACTCGTAATAAGCCAGATGGCAATGCATTGACCAATGTGGTTGAAAAGTTTATTACCGAAGCACGGAAAGAAGCCGATAACACAAGCAAAGAAATAACGACAGTGATCCACGAAAGGCTTGCGTCACTCTCTGAGCTTGTAGGTGGCTACGACTTTGCAAAAGTTATCGAAGCATACTGGACAGGCCATGAAACAGATAACGAGCAACTTAAAAACAACGCTGTGAAATGGTTAAGAGCAGAATATGTAACAAAAACAGATGCTCGCAAAGAGCTTGGTATAAGAAGTATTATTTCTGATGCGTCGTTTTATGACTCTCTAAAGCTTATGAGTTTATTTGTAAGGCAAGCTGGCTACGAAGGTTTAATAGTTAACCTAGATGAAATGGTAAATTTATACAAACTCAATAGCACCCAAGCACGAGTATCAAATTACGAGCAGCTTTTAAGAATACTCAACGACTGCTTACAAGGAACGGCTGAATACTTAGGGTTTTTACTGGGTGGTACACCCGAGTTTTTACTTGACCCAAGAAAAGGATTATATAGTTATGAGGCGCTACAATCACGTCTATCTGGCAACACATTTGCAAAACAAGCTGGTGTGATAGATTACTCATCTCCTGCATTACATTTGGCAAGTTTAACTCCAGAAGAGTTATTCATATTACTTAAAAACCTGAGACATGTTTTTGCATCAGGTGACGAAACGCAATATTTAGTACCAGATGATTCCTTGAAAGCATTTTTAGTCCATTGTAGTAAAACAATTGGAGACGCTTATTTCAGAACACCTAGAAATACGATTAAAGCGTTTTTAGATATGCTTGCCGTAATTGATCAAAACCCAAGTATATCGTGGGACAGCTTGATAGAAAATGTTGATATATTGGAGGATAAACCTTCCGATGTAGAGCTAGACATAGAATCTGAAGATGATGAGCTAGCTGACTTTAAATTATGATCGACGCACACGAAAAGCTCGATTTTCGCATTCAGCAATGGATTTTTAAACAAGGCTGGGGTCAACTTAGAGAGATACAATGTTTAGCAATTGAGCCTATTCTTTCAGGCAGTACTGATGTGCTTATTAGTGCCTCTACTGCCGCAGGTAAAACCGAAGCATTTTTTTTACCTGCAATAAGTAGTATCACAGATGATGTAAGAGGTGTGGGCATTCTATATATTAGCCCCCTCAAGGCGTTAATAAACGATCAAGACCGAAGACTAGAAAGCTTGTCAGATTTGTTAAACATACAAATTACGCCTTGGCATGGTGATAGCCCTCAAGGTAGAAAAAATAAGTTGAAACGAAATCCATCTGGCATCGTGTTAATAACGCCAGAGTCCCTAGAGTCATTGTTAATAAGAGACAGTGGCTGGGTAAAATCTGCTTTTCAGAATTTAAAGCATATAGTTGTAGACGAATTTCACGCATTTATTGGTACAGAGCGTGGCCATCACTTGTTGAGCTTACTACATCGCTTAGAGCATCTGCTAGGCCGTGTAAACACGCCAATACCAAGAACGGCTTTAAGTGCCACTTTAGGTGACTTAGAAAGTGTCCCAGCATCTTTAAGACCCAATAAATCACTGCCTTGTAAAATAATAAAGCAAACGCAATCTTCATCATCGTTAAAAATGCAAGTGAAGGGATACATTGAAAGCGCTGTAGTAACAGAAGAAACGGTTACTGCGGAGCAAAGCGTATGTAATGATTTATATGGCCTTTGCCGTGGTGGAAACCACCTAGTGTTTGCAAACAGCAGAAGTCGCACTGAAAGCATTGCGACCACTCTTGCAGAGATGTGTGAGAGTAACAATGTGCCTAACGAGTTTTTTCCACATCACGGCTCGTTAGCCAAAGAAATGCGAGAAACACTTGAGGCTAGGCTTCAGCAAGATCAAATTCCAACAACAGCAGTGTGTACAATGACTTTGGAATTAGGCATTGATATAGGTAAAGTTAACTCTGTTGTGCAAGTTACTGCGCCGCATTCTATAGCAAGTTTACGGCAGCGAATGGGTCGTTCAGGCAGGCGTGGTGGCGCTAGTATTTTGCGAATGCTGATAACTGAAGCTGCCCTTACAGAGCAATCAAGTATTGCAGATAAACTGCGGCTTGAATTGGTTCAATCGCTAGCGATGATACGGTTATTAGTTGCAAGTAAGTGGTACGAACCTGCAGATACTTCGCTCTATCACTTTTCAACATTACTTCATCAAGTCTTAGCGTTCATCGCGCAATGGGGCGGAGTACGGGCAGATCAAATCTACGTAATACTTTGCAAAGATGGACCATTCCAACAAGTTACTGTTACGCACTTTAAGAGTTTGCTATCCCATATGGGAAAAGTAGAGCTTATTACCCAGCTAGGAAGTGGTGAACTCGTTTTAGGCCACATAGGTGAAAAAGTAACAAATCATTATACGTTTTATGCCGTTTTTAAGACACCTGAAGAATTTAGAATAGTGACTGGCAGTAAAACACTAGGGACATTACCCGTAGACAGCCTTATTTTAGAAGGTCAACATATTATATTTGCAGGCAAGCGTTGGGTTGTTGAGTTGGTTGATGCTGACAAAAAAGTAATCTCTGTTAAACATGCAAAAGGAGGTAAACCGCCTAAATTTGGTGGTTCAGGGATGGATGTACATGATGTAGTAAGGCAGGAAATGCATAAAATTCTGAAAAAAGGCGATTACAGAATTCAAGTTGGTGAACAAAAAATTGAATTTGGTAATGTTGTTGCTCAATCACTTTTCAGAGAAGCGGTCGATTTCTTTCAATCAGCAAACCTTAAAAGCACACACTTTATACAGCATGGTAATACGGTCGTTATTCTGCCTTGGGCCGGAGATAAAGTTGTAAATACACTTGTTGCTGTACTTATCAACAAGGGTTTTGGTGCTGGTGCATTTGCAGGCGTTATAGAAGTTGAAAAAGCCTTTGTCGACGATGTTATTGAGGCACTTAAAAGCTTTCAAAATAATGAAACCGCATCAGCAATCGACTTAGCTGAAGCAATTGCAGAAGAAGCCATTGATAAGTTTGATGAGTATTTACCACAAGATTTACTCACACAAGGATATGCCGCTAAAGCATTTGATGTCGAGAAGGCAAGGGTATTAGTTAAAGAATTACTCTAAAGTAATCTTGCCTTATAAAACTTGTTTTTGGTAACAGCAAGGAAATAAAAGGACAGACAAAAATTTTTGCAATATTTACTTTTAGATAAAATAGAAGTAACCGATTGAATCAAAATAGGAACTCAGCTATGGTTAATGCATCAATAAAAATAAATTAAAACGAGTTAATCTACAGGCTCGTTATGTTTTAAGTGCTAAATTTTACTTCTAAATTAGCTATATAAGGGATTTTATAATGAAAACTGGACTTTTATTTCTATTATTTATCGTAGCCTTTGGCGTATCTGCAAAAGACGTCATTAAACCAAGTGTTTCAGGCTTGTATCAAGTAGATAAAGTGAACCTTTTTATTGAATGTTATGGTGAAGCCTCCCCTTCAATAATTATCAATGCTGGCTTTGGTGGTACGGTTGAAGACGGAAACTGGAAGAAGGTAATACAATCACTTCACAAAAAAAATAGAGTGTGTATTTATGACAGAGCCAACTTGGGGAAAAGTGATAAATCGCAAGGCCATTATGATCTAGGCACTATTGTTGAGCATCAAAATGTATTGTTACAAAGGGCTGGAATTCAGCCTCCTTACGTAATGGTTGGACACTCTTATGGCTCATATCCTATTAAGTTATTTAATCACCTTTACCCTGAAAAGGTCAGCGCCATTTTACTTGTAGATCCTTCATTGTATGGCCAATTTAGAAGCCATATAAAAAAGTGGGATGCAAAAAATGACACATATGATGCTGATACCAAGACGAATATGGAAGCTGAACTTGCTAGCTGGCATGGTGCTCCTGATAATCTAGAAAAAATTAATATGAGAACTAGTTCAACGTTCATTCAGCAAAGCGACGATTTTGGTGACACACCTTATGTATTACTTTGGAACAGAGACGCAATTTGGGTGCCTGCAAATCAAACTCCAGATAACTGGCATCCAGCAGTCTGGGAGCGTATTAAAAAGTCTTATTCTACCGAATTAAATAAGATGCAGACTTTATCTAAAGATACCAAAATTACATTTGCAACAACTCCAGAGCATTACATACAAAAACATGAACCAGAGATTGTTATCGCAGAGATTAATTATTTATTGAATAAACTTTGAAATGAGTAAGCAAAACATAACAAGCGCCTTAACTCCAACAATGTTAAGTTGTCATGGTTTTGGCAAACAACGCAAAGTCATGCCAACACATTATGTAATGGTCTAATTGGACTGATTTATATCTTTTTAGTAGGATTAATTAGAGTTGTTAAACGCGATAAAGATGGCTTAAGGCGCATTAAATGGGTGTTTATAAACCTTGTACTATTTAGCTTGTCCATATATCTCTATGTTAATCAATCCTTTCTAAAGTTTGGTGATATTACTGCGGCAAGTATTTGCTTGGCTTTTTTATCAGGGATTTTGCCAATAACACTTTTATTTTCTTTATGGATTTCTTTAAGAGGAAAGTTGCAAAGTAAGTTAATAAAATTGGATATTGCATCGATCATGATGTCTATACAATTTTGTTTAGTATTGGCTGCTTGGGGGCAGATATCCACTATATTTTGGCAATAAATTGAAGCGCTTTAACACATATGAGCCTTAACTCTATCAATAGGCACTAGTATTCTTTTTGACCGTTCTTATAAATTGACGGTCAATTCTAAATCAACTCTAATTCAATAAACAAATTCGTTTACTTCGTCTGTTGATGGGGCAGTTAAGCAAGTAGCTTACGGCAAACACATATAGGCGCGTTACGCAGTAATCGATTATTGCGAGCTCATCGCAGCCAGGTTTTTTCCATATCCTTTTGGGGTCGCTGGGGCACTACGACTAAATGGATTTAGAAGGTAGAGCGAAGCAGGATGCCAGAGCCGAGACATTCATCGGTTAACCTCATCATGGCACTATTCAAGGCGGCTGGTTTCATTATTGGTAAAAGCATGAGCAGTTGACCTTGCGCGGACAAACGAAAGTGAATGCACAATTATCCTGACACAGGGTGCACCACAGCATCTAACATGCACTTTTTATTAGTAGGAAGTGCAATGGGCGGTTCATCTCCCATACAAAATGTGTTTATTGTTTTCAAAAAATAATTATGGTGGGTGTCAATGTATTTCAATGTTGGCCAAAACTAGTCGATCGTTACATGGTTAGTGCCTTACTGATATGGGCCGCATATCAGCAAAGCAAAATTTTTCATGGCATTACAATATAGGAATTAAACCTCAGAGGCTCTAGTTGCAAACCTCTGAGGTAGTTTATTAAGGGTTTACTGCCTCAGAGAAGCGTGACATTTCACTTACGTTGAGTGTACCTTGTTTACTATAGATGCCTACTTGGCGTTTATCTAAGTCATAAAGCCTAAAGGTTAGTGCTCTAAAATCATTGATATATGCGGTACCAAAGCCACTTTCTGGTTGTAAAAGAAGATCCACGGTTACCCCTTGTTGTAAATTGATAGGAACAGTAACTTGTGAGTCGATTCGACTTTCTGAAGTAGGTGCAGATTGCTCACCCAGTACCGCAGGTAATGCTGCTGCCCTGAATTCATCAGCTAGAAGGTAAGCTAAGCTGTTGTCTGAGCCATCGTCATTATGAAGATCAATAAACTGTATAAAGGCTGTTTTCCCTATGAACTCTTCAACATCCCAGGTTGCCCATTGCATTGTTAGTTTATTATTCTCATCGGGTTGTGTATTTTTACCAGATTGGCTACGTACAACTTTACCGTCCACTATAAGCACAACTGCAGTTGCTTTAGGGTGGTCAAACTGATTTGAACCCCCACCTATCTTGAAATTAATATATTGCTGTGAGATTACAAATGACGGGCTATCCATTTTTCCTGTTGCTGAGTAACCTATCCACCCTAATGCAGTTCCATCTTCATCATAGCCATCTGCAAAGCTGGAAAAAACTCGTTCGCCAACGTTGTTGTTTACATCGGCCCCCCACCAACCTCCATCTAGTTTAGAGAAGTCTCCAGTTAGATTATTAAAACCGTGGGCTTGGAGGGTGTTATAACCGCCGCAGCAAAATTCAAAACCAGCTATATGCTGAGTCAGGTCTGCCTCTCGATTGAATAGAGGTTTGCCTTCTAGTTCAGGTGTGAGGGTGATGTTAGAGTTTGATTGAGTAAGTGAATCGCCGAAGTAAAAAGTAGCTGTTTCTGTGGCTGTGTTTATTTCTATACTAGCCGTTTGCGTAGTCTCTTCATAAGCGGGAAATATCAGACCAAATCGGTTGTCGGTATCTTCACTCGAAATACTAAAGTGAAGACGGTTGATTTTATTGTTACTACCTAGTAATACTTGATCACCTGGTGAGACTAATAGTGAATTATCATTATTGGTTTGTGCTGATTGGGTTTGTGCATTTTCATCTATTGGTGTTGCTAATGCGCTTAAGTATTGCTCGGGAATTGATACCGCTAGTTCTCCCGATTCTGTCATTGATACTTGATGAATTGCTAAGTCACCACCAAAATCAGCACTGCCTATATTTGAGCGGGTATTTTTATGGGCGACCCAACCAAACATCAGGGTTTGAGTAGGGGAGCTTGCAGTTCTTCCTGCGTAGTAAAATTCTCCATCTAGTGAAGGGTATCGACCAGGTACCCATGTGTCTTCATTCTTTACTAAATATTTTACATCGCGCTCATTATTATTTTGATCAGAGTAAATTATTGCTTGTCCGTTATTGAAGCTCACCCAATCAGGAACCTCAAAGTTAAGTGGTTTGTTTGCAGTATAAATCGGCTCTTGCGCTTCCCAAGTTTTGAGATCGCTCGAAGTATAAAGAGCAATAGCTGCATCTGCGTTATATCGACTAGTTAATAACATCCAATAGTTGTTGCTTTGTTCGTTATAAAAAACGTCAGGATCACGAAAGTCAAAGTCGCTATATGATCCTGTACCACTGAATGTGCTATTAACTTGTTTTTCCCATTTAGTCAGCGTGTTATCTGTTGCTTTTGCATGCATAACAGCTTCGACAGGAGAAAAATCGAGATTGTGTCCTGAGTAAAATAAATGAGCTACATTGTCTTTATCTTTAATAATACTACCAGATCCGGTCCATTGGTCTTGTGTTTGTGCATCTCCCGTCGCTTCTAGAACACGTTGTGGGAATGTACCATTAATTAGATCTGTGGTTCGGGTTAGATACCAATCATGAAATGCGGTATCAATTAAATAATAAATATAAAACTCACCGTTTAAAAATACAGGGTTAGGGTCAGCCATCGTTAATGGTAAAGGTATCGTGTGTTGATCCAGTTGGGTGACAATACTTTCACTCGACGGGTCAACGGCTGCATACTCTGATAATTTAAATTCATCAGCCATAATAAATGCATGTGCAGTTTCGTCTGCAGTGTCATCCTGATCAATGATTTCAATAACAGCTGTTTCACCGATTAAGCTATTAACATCCCAAGTAAACCAATCGAGCTTATCTGATTGCCCGTTACCTGTGGCATGCCTGACAATTTTGCCATTTATTCGCAGGACAATTGCTGTCGCTTTTTCAGTATCAAATGGGTTTGTCCCACCACCAATTAGAAAGTTTACATAGTCATGTGTAATCGTGAATGGGGGCGAAGAAAGTGTGCCGGTAGCTTCGTTACCAATCCAGCCTAATTGGCTCCCATCTGCTAAAAAACCATCGGCGCGGCTAGAAAAAACTCTCTCACCAACATGGTTTGTGATGTCTGCAGCCCACCAACCACCATCTAATTTGGCCATATCGCCAGTTGCTCTAAAGTCATGGTTTGCGTAGGTATTAAACTTACCGCAACAAAATTCAAAACCCGCAATATTTTGCTCAGCATTTGATACACGAGTGAATGCGGATTGGCCAGTACTAGCAGGTGCGGTGGTTTTTTTTATTTTCTTTATCAACTTACTATTTTGACTAGGAACTTTGGCTGCACTGTCGGCTTGGCGAATTTCGTCGACTAATAAATATGGTAAGTCAGTATCTGAATTATCATCAGCATGATGGTCAATAAATTTAATTTGCCCTTCTTGAGAGCTAAACTCGCTGACATCCCATGTTTGCCAGTCAACTTGCATTGCAGTATTGCTTCCACTTGCTTGACGAACTATCTTATTATCAACAACAAGTGCAATTGCGGTTGTATTTGCGTCTGTTATGCCATTATTGCCACCACCAATTAAAAAATTGATATAGTTTGATTGTATTGTAAATTTAGGACTTATCATCGAACCTGTAGCGGAAAAGCCTAGTTGCCCAAGTGCTTCACCTTCTAAATCAAAGCCATCCGCAAAGCTCGAAAATACGCGCTCACCTAAATGACCTGAAATATCTGCAGCCCAAAAACCACCATCAAATTTAGAAAAATCACCTGTTAATTTATCAAACCCATGAGCTTGAAAGGTGTTATTACCACCACAACAAAACTCAAAGCCAGATAGTACTTGCTCTGTATTTTCAGGGTTGTAAAATAATGGTTGACCTTCGCTTTCAGGGTTGGAAGTTATTGGAATGTCATCTGTATTTGGTTCATCATCACTGTCGCTTTCATCTTTATTAATAACGTCAGCAGCGGTTTGTCCTTCTTCTAGAATGATCAGTTTGTAATCATCTTCTTGTTGGTTTTTGTGATCACCAGAGCAGGCTGTCGTTAAAGATATAAGTAACGCGAGCCCCGTTTTTTTCCAGCAAAGTGCTATGTCTTGCTTTGTTTTCATGCTTATTCCTCCACAACTATTATTGTTGTGTTTGTGTGTGTTTAAGTTATTGAATGTATTGATTAAAAACTTCATTTCCTTAACTTTTCTTATTGTTACAGAGTAATACTTTTAAAATAAACAACGTTGTCTTTTTTTAAGGTAGATGTTATCTTTATTTTTTGCAACATGTATTTTACACAATGGCTGTAATTGTGTATTTAAATACAACTTTTACTATTCGTGGCCATTTCTCCCTGATTTATCTAGAGGATATTGTTACGAATTTATAGTGTGAAAATTTATTTGGAAATGGTCTAAATAATAAAGGGAGCAACTCGGTGAGTATTGTAATAAGCAGCAAAAAGGCTGAAGAAATTAATTTAACATGTTTTGGAGAGGTACTGTGGGATTGCTTTGAGTCCGGTATGCGTTTAGGTGGTGCTCCTTTAAACATGTGCTTTCGTTTTAATTCACTAGGCCTAAAGGCACATATGATAAGTGCTGTTGGTAATGACAAATTAGGTGAAGCACTACTATCTGAGATTGAGCAAAAAGGGCTCTCTAAAGAGTTTATTTATGTTCATGAGTCTAAGCCAACGAGTGTGGTTGAAGTGAAGCTTGATCAGAGCGGATCGGCCAATTATCAGATTGTGCTTGATACTGCATGGGACAATATAAGTTTATCGCAACGAGTTATAGATAAGGTGAAAAGTGCAGATGTGTTTGTATTTGGTAGTTTAATTGCTCGAACAGAAAGCTCTATGAGTTCATTAGATCAACTTTTAGATTTGGCAAAATTTAAAGTGTTTGATGTAAATTTACGTGCACCTCACTATCAGTTAGAAAGTTTAATTAAGTTGATGAATAAAGCTGACTTTATCAAGCTCAATGATGAAGAGCTATATGAAATAGCAAAAGGAATGGGGTGTAAATACCATTCATTAGAGCAAAACTTAGCATTTATAGCAAAGCAAACCAACACAGAGTTTTTGTGCGTGACGAAAGGAAACCATGGTGCTTTATTATCGATTAAAGGTAAAAACTACTATAACTCAGGCTACCTGATCGATGTTGTGGATACTGTTGGTGCAGGGGATTCGTTTTTGGGGGCTTTAATTTATCAACTGTGCATTCAAAACGATCCGCAACAGGCAATTGATTTTGCTTGTGCTGCCGGAGCTATGGTTGCTCAGCAGCCAGGGGCAACACCAGATATAACGTATCAGCAAATCCTAGAATTTATTGAACCATGTTAGCGTATAGTGTTGTATTTCAAGTTATACATATTTTTAACAAAATATTTTGTTATTTATATTGAATAGATGTTTTTTTAATGTTAAAAAGACAACGTTGTTTATTTTTATTGGGCCTGCCAAGCTAAACAACAAAATGTAAAAAAATATTTTTTTTGCACTAAAAAGACAACGTTGTTAATTTGACTGATGAAATCAACATTAAAAAATAAAATTAAAATGAGGACACACACAATGCTCAGATTTAGGAAAAACCAGCTTGCTGCGAGTGTTAGTACATTATTGTTAGGCTGTTGGCTGCCATCCAACAGCTTCGCTGCTGAACAACTGCAAGAAGAAGAGTCGGCCAAGATTGGTATTGAAGTTATTGAAGTTTCATATGGTTATGGAAGTGTTAAAAAACAAGATTTAACAGGCGCAGTGAGTACGGTTGACCTTGAAGATTTAGTAGACCAGCCTTCAGGCAATATAATGCAAAACTTGCAAGGGAGGGTGCCAGGTCTACAAATTACAACGAATGGTTCACCTGACTCTACTGCGACGGTACGAATACGTGGTCAAGGTTTAGGGCCTTTAGGAAATAACGATCCATTATATGTTATTGATGGCGTACCAACTAAATCTGGAATGCATGAACTTAATAGCCATGATATTGCTGATATACAGGTGCTAAGAGATGCGGCAGCTGCAAGTATTTTTGGTGCTCGCTCTGGTAATGGAGTCATAATTATCACAACCAAAAAAGGGAATGAAGGGCTGGATTTCAATTTTTCAGTTAATCAATCTCAAGATGCCTATAGTTATGACCTAAATCCGCTAAATACCAAACAACGTGGGCAGGTTGTATGGCAGGCTGCTGTTAACGATGGTTCAGATCCAAATGCAGCGAGCCCATTATATAGCTATGATTGGAATGGTGACTACAATAACCCACAGCTAAACTCAGTAATATTGCCCACGTATACCGATCCTCAACAAGTTCAGCGTCCTGCTGACACTAACTGGTTTGATGAGGTCACTCGTACAGCTAAGGTCACTGATCTTAACTTTTCAGTTTCAGGTGGTTCTGAGAACGCCTCTATTTATAGTTCATTAGGTTACTTTAATTCAGAAGGTGTTGTTGATGGTTCTGAATTTGAACGCATTAGTTTTAGGGTCAATTCTGATTACCAACTAACAGATAAATTAAAAATAGGTGAAAATTTCACTGTAACCAATCAAGAGTCAAACCTAATCAATGCTAGAGCTGGTGAAATATTGGGTTTGGCTATAGAGCAACAATCTATCGTTCCTGTGTACAACGAGGTAGGTGGCTGGGGAGGACCGGTTCCTGGCGTAACTGACCGAGATAACCCTGTCAGAATTATCGAAATGAACCGTGATAATGTTAGTAGGTTCAATAAATTAATGGGTAATGTTTTTGTTGAATATGAAGCAATAGAAGGCTTAACGTTAAAAAGCGCTATTGGTTTAGATTATGGGCAATATTACTTTAGAAACTATACCCGTGCTTTTCAAGCCGGTTCACTCAATTATGGTGATCAGCTTTCAGTCACAGAAAATTGGAACAGCAGTTTTAGCTGGACTAATACCGCGGAATATAAGCTTGATTTAGACGAAAATCATTTTACGTTTTTGCTAGGTACAGAACAAATAGATTATGAGTATGAGGGATCTGTTGGTTTTGGCTCAGGCTTTGCGTCTGACGATCGTGACTATGCACATTTATCACAAGCAACTGGCGATGTTCGTGTGGAAGGGGATGGTGATAAATGGTCTCTTAATTCTTATTTTGCGCGTATGGACTATAACTTTGATGATCGTTATTTAGCAGGTTTAACTATACGTCGTGATGGCTCATCTCGTTTTGGTAGTAATAATAGTTATGGAAATTTCCCAGCTATCTCTGCAGGTTGGGTGATCAGCAATGAATCATTCTATGATATTGAATTTTTATCTACCTTAAAGCTTCGTGCTAGTTGGGGCAAAACGGGTAATCAAGAGATACCTACCGATGCAACATACACAACGTATTTAAGTCGTTATGCAACACAGTCATTATTCACTGATCGGCAAGATGAAGGGACCGCTTATGATATAGGCGGTGCTAATGGCGGCACGCTTCCATCTGGGTTTGTAAAAGCACAGACAGGGAATGATGACCTAAAGTGGGAAACATCAACGCAAACAAACATTGGTCTTGATTTTGGTATGCGTTACGAAACCATATACGGCAGTATCGATTGGTTTGAAAAAACCACAGAAGATATTTTAACGTTAACCAATCCGCTTGCAACATTGGGCGAAGGTGCTCAGCAATGGGTTAATGGTGGCACAATTGAAAACTCTGGTTTTGAGTTTCTTATTGGATACGCCGACTATCTTACTTTTGATAGCTTAGATGGTGATATCGATGTCGATATTAGCTTTAACATTTCTTCGGCTAAAAATAAGGTTGTTTCGTTACCTGGAGACGTTGTGAATTCATTTGGTGGCAATGGTGTTGATAAAACGATTGTTGGTCATTCTATTAACTCTGTTTATGGTTATGTCGCCGATGGGTTATTCCAAAATCAAGATGAAATAGATGCTCACGCAGCGCAATCTGGGGCTGGTTTAGGTCGAGTTCGCTGGAAAGATTTAGACGGTAATGGCGTGATTGATGAAAACGATCAAAGCTTTTTCACCGATACTGATCCTGACTTTATGTATGGATTGAACATGAATTTCAAATACAAAAATTGGGATTTCAATATGTTCTGGCAAGGTGTTCAGGGAGGTGAGATACGTAATAGCTGGCGTGGGTTTACTGACTTTACATCATTAAATATAGGTTCTAACTACGGTGATCGCGTTCTTGATGCATGGTCAGTTAATAATACTGACAGTAATGTACCGGCATTAACTTTAATCGATAACAATGGTGAAGGCCGTCAATCAAGTTTGTTTTGGGAAGATGGCAGCTACCTCAAGCTTCGCAACTTATCTATCGGTTATACACCTGATGAACAGTGGTTAAATCAATACGGTATTAGTTCTGCACGAATTTATTTGCAGGGCAGTAACTTATTGACCATTACGCCATCGGGGACGCTAAGCCAAGATCCAGAAACTCCAAACGGCAACTTCCCAATTCCAAAACGTATCACGTTAGGCGTGAACCTTTCTTTTTGATTTATTAAAACGACAACGATACGAGCACATATTATGAATAAAATTAAAACACTATTTACAGCAGCTACACTCGCGCTTTCTTTAGCATCGTGTGGTGGTTCTGATCTTGATGTTGCACCTTCTGGGGTATTAACCGAAGAGCAAGTTTCTAACAGTGAAAATATAGATGCTTTGGTCATTGCTGCCTACTCATATCTAGGCAATGATCATTATACTGCCCCTAACTTTTTATGGCCGACAGGAAACTTACGTGCCGGAGACGCTCACAAAGGCGGTAATGGACCTGGTGATATCTTTGCTTATCATGCTTTGTCTCTATATCAACCAATAGTGCCTGATATGGAGTCTTTCCCGCCAGATTTGATTGATTTGAATAATAAGAAGTGGGTACGTAATTACACCGGTATTTCAAGAGCAAACTCAGCATTAGCGGTAATCGCAAATGCGCCAGATGCTATTGAAAACAGTGCTGCAAAACAATCCGAACTGCGGTTCATTCGCAGTATTTTCTACTTTGATTTAAAAATACATCATAAGCATATCCCGTGGATTGATGAAACAATGACTCAAGATCAAATTCTTAGCGCTACTAATCGTGAGCTGAGCGATCAGGAGCTATGGGATAAAATTGCCGCAGATTTTGAGTTTGCTGCAAACAATTTACCACAAACCCAAGAAGATGTAGGGCGCGCTTCAGCGTTATCAGCTAAGGCATATCTAGCTAAAACATTGCTCTACCAAGCGTATGAGCAGAATGAGCTACATGAAGTTATCAATATTAATAAAGATAAACTTGTAAAAGTAGTGGCCCTAGTTGATGAAATTGAAGAGGCTGGCGTCTATGGCTTATTTGATGATTACGCGAATAACTTCTTGTTTGAAAGTGAGAATGGTAAAGAGTCAGTTTTTGCTATTCAGCGCTCTCTAAATGATGGCTCTCCAGATGGACGTGGTAGCTGGCCTAGTGCATTAAATGCGCCAATGGCTGGTGGTTTTGGCTGTTGTGGTTTTCATGTACCAACAGAAAATTTTGTTAATGCGTTTAAAACAGACCAACAAGGCTTGCCGTTATTTGGCTCTTTTAACGACTTTAATTATGACATGACGACTGACTCAGTTGACCCTCGCCTAGATCACACTGTGGCAATGGAAGGTAAACCATTTAAGTATGACGAAAATTTGATCCATGGCGGTGATAGCTGGGCACGTGCCCCTGGTATATATGGCAACTTTACGGCAATGAAAGATCTTGAACACCCTGACTGTAGTTGTCGTGGTGAGAATGGCCCTTTTCCTATATTTTCATTAAATACACCACTCATTCGTTACGCTGAAGTATTGCTTTGGAAAGCAGAAGCATTAATTGAGTTAGACAGATATGACGAAGCATTGCCAATCATTAACCGTATTCGTGAACGCGCTAAACAAAGCACCGATAAATTGCATAACGCGAGTATTTATAACATTGGCTTATATACAAGTTTTGGTTCTAAAGAACAAGCAAGAGCAGCACTGCGCTTTGAGCGACGTTTAGAGTTAGGGCTTGAAGGACATCGCTTTTTTGACTTAGTGCGTTGGGGAATAGCAAAAGAAACTATTGATAGTTACTTGGCAATTGAAGCTGTACGTAAACCTTATTTAGTCGATGCTATTTTCACTAAAGGTAAGCATGAGTATTTACCTATTCCAAACCAGCAAATTATTTTAAGTGGTGGGTCGTACACACAAAACCCAGGTTATTAATAGTGGTGGGTTTCGGCCCACCTTTTAAGCTTTAAGTTTTAAGAGTGATTATGAAAAAAATTATTTACTGGTCAGTCACTGTTGCAGTTGCTGGTTTTTTATTCGGCTTTGATACTGCTGTTATATCCGGTGCGGATAAACCTATTCAAGCATTATGGAATACGAGCTCGTTATTTCATGGCTTATTTATTATGTCTTCAGCTTTATGGGGAACACTACTTGGTGCCTTAACTGGTAATTACCCATGCGATAAGTGGGGTAGAAAACCCACATTGATTTTAGTCGGTGTGTTGTTTTTAGTTTCGGCGCTTGGCTCCGCCATGGCACCTGACGCATATAGCTTCGCCTTACTACGGTTTATTGGTGGCGTGGGAGTGGGTATTTCTTCAATTGTTGTACCTGCTTATATCTCTGAGATTGCACCTGCTAAGTACCGTGGGCGTTTGGTCGCGCTTTATCAGTTTCAAATTGTATTTGGTATTTTAGTTGCGTTTGTTTCTAATTTTTTAATTGCAGGAACATCAGCAATTGACTGGCGTTTAATGTTAGGCGTGGAGGCAATACCGGCCTTAGCTTATTTATTAATGATCATTAAGGCACCTGAAAGCCCACGTTGGTTAGTGCAAAAGAAAAACGAAAAAGCTAAAGCGCGTTCAATCTTAGTGACTTTAGGTGAACAAAACCCAGACCAAGTATTAAATGACATTGAACGCGACAAGTTACAAAACAGTCAATCAAAGCTATTTGGTGGTAGTTACAATAAGGCGGCTTTATTTGCATTTTTATTTGCCGCATTTAATCAATTATCTGGCATCAACTTTATTATTTATTATGCACCGCGCGTATTTGAACTTGCAGGATTGGATGTAAATCAATCCTTACTTTCAGGCGCTGGAATTGGCGTGGTTAACTTATGTTTTACCATGCTTGGTTTATCGTTGATTGATAAATTTGGCCGACGTTCGCTGATGTATATCGGCTCAATTGGCTACGTTATTTCCCTCTCTGTTGTGGCGTGGGCATTTAGTACTGACTCTGGAGGCTTAACGGTTGTAGCGTTTGTATTTGTGTTTATTGCCGCTCATGCTATTGGCCAAGGTACCGTTATTTGGGTCTTCATTGCAGAAATATTCCCGAACAAAGTACGTTCAAAAGGGCAGTCTTTAGGCTCCGGTACGCATTGGTTTTTTGCCGCAGCAATCACTTTACTTATGCCATTTTTCTTAGAACGTTTTAGTGCCACTGAAGTATTCACTTTCTTTACTTTAATGATGTTAGGGCAATTGATTTTTGTTGCGTGGTTTATGCCAGAAACAAAAGGACGTTCTTTAGAAGCAATTTCATTAGATACCAATAATAAGCATGGAGCATTAGATGCGAACCGTTAATTTAGTTTTAATTTCATCATTTTTGGCAGCATGTAGCATGACAAACCCAACTGAACAAACAGCCCTTAAGGGTGCAGATAAACCGAGCAAAGAGGCGTTTAGACCTGCTTTTCATTTTACTCCTGAAAAGCATTGGATGAACGATCCTAATGGTATGGTTTACTACCAAGGCGAATATCATCTGTTTTACCAGCATAATCCTGACTCATCGGTATGGGGGCCAATGCATTGGGGACATGCAATTAGTAAAGATATGGTTAATTGGCAGCATCAAGAAATTAAGTTGTTTCCTGATGAGCACGGTACTATCTTCTCTGGCAGTGCGGTGGTTGATTGGCAAAATAGCAGCGGCTTTGGCAGTAAAGAAAACCCACCATTAGTGGCTATATTTACCTATCACGATGATAAAAAGGCGGCACAAGGGGCGATTGATTTTCAAACGCAAGGTATAGCATATAGCACCGATAAAGGCCGTACATGGATAAAATACGCTAATAATCCAGTATTAAAAAACCCTGGGATCCGCGATTTCCGTGATCCTAAAGTAAGTTGGCATGAAGATACTCAGCAATGGGTCATGGTATTAGCGCAAGATGATCATATCGGCTTTTACAGCTCAAAAGATTTAAAAACATGGCAATTTGAAAGTAACTTTGGCGCTGATTGGGGAAGTCACGCAGGTGTATGGGAGTGTCCAGATCTTATTCGCGTGCGTATTGAAGGCACCGATGAATATAAATATGTTTTATTAGTGAGTATTAACCCTGGCGCGCCAAATGGCGGCTCTGGTACACAATATTTTGTTGGCGATTTCGACGGTGAAAAATTTGTGTTGGATAGCGATTATCAAAAAATGCTTACAACAACACCTGCCGTTTTCCCTCAAGGGCTTGATTTTTCTAACTTCAAAAATGGCTTAAAAAATTGGCAAGTATCGGGTGAAGCATTTCATATAGTAAATGATCAACCAGCAAATACCATTGCCAGTTCTTTTAAAGGCTCGGATGAGGCAATTGGTACCTTAACCTCAAAATCATTTGCGATTGATCATGATTTCATTAACTTTAAAATTGCAGGCGGAAAGCATCATAACAGTACCGCAATACAGTTGTTAGTTAATGGTGAAATAGTTAAAACCGCAAGCGGAAACAATACAGGTACAATGACCGAGCGTTCTTGGAACGTGAGTCAATTAAAAGGCCAGCAAGCTTATATTAAAGTGGTAGACAATGAACGAGGTGATTGGGGGCATATAAAAATTGCTGATATCGTATTTTCTGATAAAGCAGCAAAAGAAAAGTATGAACCGTCAATATGGCTAGACTACGGAACAGATAATTATGCTGGCGTGACTTTTTCTGATGCTCAAGACGGTAGACACTTATTTATGGGATGGATGAGTAACTGGCAATACGCAAACCAAGTACCGACTGAGGTATGGCGCAGTGCAATGACGATTCCCAGAGAATTAAAGTTATTACAAACGCCAGCAGGCGTGCGTTTGGCATCTCAACCTATCAAAGAACTCGATAGTTTACTGAGTAACACACAGCAAAAGGCAATCCTAACTGGCACAAATAGCTACCAGTTAGATGAGCTTTTTACTGTCGAACCTGGGCAATTTAAGGTGAGCTTTAGTTTATCAAACGCTGAGCAAGTTACTGATATTGTGCTTAGCTCTGATAAAGGTGAATACACTAAGCTGCAGTTAAACCCAGCTCAAGGACAACTTGTACTTGACCGTAGACAATCGGGTTTAAAAGACTTTGAAGATGGGTTTGCTTCTTTACAAACAGCGCCATTACAAAAAGGCCTTGAGTATTACGATGTTGAGATATGGGTAGATAAAGCGTCGGTAGAAGTGTTTGTAAATAAAGGGGTTAGCTCTATGACGTCGATTGTTTTTCCAACCTCTCCTTACAATAAAATACAAGTGAGTGCTGAGCAGCCTTTGTCGCTTAGTGACGTTAAGTTAAATAATATAGCAATAGAAAAATAACTTCCAAAATGACTCTATATTATTATAGAGTCATTAATCCTTCTCTAAGGCTATGCGATATATGAGTAGCAATTATCGACTATTAAGTGTCATTTTGTTTGTTTATTTTATGGCATGGTCTTTTTCATTTTCATTATTTCCTATTTGGCTTAGTCAAGAAGTCGGCCTCAATAGTGCTAAAGTCGGGATTATCTTTAGCATTAATTCCATCATGGCTTTACTCGTGATGCCTTGTTACGGCATTTTGCAAGATAAACTCGGTTTACAAAAAACACTGCTTTACTTCATTGCATTTTTCATCATATTGATTGGCCCGTTTGTAAGTTTTGTATACGCGCCACTACTACAAACGCAGTTTTATCTGGCTGCTATTTTAGGCGGTGCCGTTTTTTCATGTGCATTTTTAGCTGGAGTAGGGACGCTTGAAAGTTATATTGATAAACAAAGTCGCTCGACCAACTTTGAATTTGGTAAAGCTCGAATGTGGGGGTCACTGGGTTGGGCTATGGCAAGCTACTTTGCCGGTTTATCCTTTAATTTATCTCCTAGTTTAAATTATTGGTTATCAAGCATTGCGGCGGTTTGCTTAATGGGTTTTTTAGCCTTTGTTAAGGTCGCACAAAATCAGCGTGAAATAGCGCCTTCTCGAACTTTTTCTCCTGTAAAACAGCTTACAGCATTTTTTAAAATCGCAGGGCTTTGGCGTTTAAGTGTATTTGTGATCGGTGTTAGTTGTATTTATGCGGTATTTGATCAGCAATTTGCTATTTATTACACCTCTTTTTTTGACACCCCAGAGCAAGGTCGAGAGTTTTTTGGCTATTTAACTTCAGCGCAAGTTATTCTTGAAGCGGCTATTTTGTATTTAGCTGTTAAATGGGTGAATTATGTGGGCATTAAAAATTCGTTGCTGTTAAGTGGTGTATTGATGGCGATACGAATATATTGCTCGGGGATTGTTAGTGACTCTATCAGCATTAGTTTATTGAAATTATTACACGCCATTGAATTACCGCTGATGCTGATTGCGTTATTTAAATATATCAATATGCATTTTGATGCGCGCTATTCAGCGATGATCTATATCATTGGCTTTCAATTTACTACGCAATTGGTGGCGTCAATGTTAGCCGTCGCGGTAGGTGTTGTATATGATCATGTAGGCTTTGCGTTAGCCTACCAGTATTTGGGTTTGGTTATCTGTGTGTTTATTGTATTATCGCTTTTTACATTAAAAAAAGATGTTATTAAAACGAATCACGAGCAATCAATTTAAACGGTAGGCTGTGATGAACAATATCAGTACGCTGGTCTATGAGGTATTCCATTGCCCAACGTCCCATTGCATGATGGGGTAATGCCATGGTAGTTAAATTCGGTTGTAATAATTGTGGAATACTGCCCCAATCATCAAAACTTGCTATACCAATATCCTTACCAACGATCATTCCTTTATCATGCACAACAAAGTAAATTTCTAGCGCCATGGGATCTTGACCACAAATAATAGCATCAGGTTTAAACTCGTCTATTACTCTCGCTGCAGACTCTCTCGAAGTAGAAATCTCACTACCATCGGCTTGACCAATAATCACCGATTCAATGAGTAAATCATCGAGTGGTAAGCCGTGCTTTTTAAATGAATTTATAACGCCTTGTTTGCGACCTTTGGCTGCAATTATATGCTCATTTAAGTTTAAAAAAGCAATGCGGCGATAGCCTTTGCATATTAATGCATCGGTAATATCTTCACCTGCTTGCTGTTCATCAGGGACTACACAAGGGAAATTATTCAAAGCAGGAAAACAGTTAGCTAAAATTGTTGGTATTTTTTTTAGTTCATCAGCTACCACAACTTGGCGATGATACATTGCTGAATATATAACGCCCTCTACGCGATACTCTAAAAGGCTTTCTATAGCTCTGTCTATACTCGCTTGGGTTTCGTTAACATTGAGGATCAACAGTTCTTTATTTTTCTGCCACGCAATTTCTTGGGCACCACGAATAATATCAAAAGTATAAGGAACACTAAGCAGTTCATCAGCAATAATTGCGTAAATGTTTGAGTTTTTACGTCGCGTTAAACTTGCCGCACGATTAGGACGATAACCTAATTCTTTTATCGCTTTAAGAACCTTCTCGCGGTTAATATCTTTGACTGTTGGATCATTATTGACCACTCGCGATACAGTTTTAAATGAAACACCTGCGTGAACAGCGACTTGCTTAATTGTAACCATACTAGAATAAGACCCTCTGTGAATAAAAACAGTATAACAGCAGATTGCACTTTATTTATATGTTTTTGTTAAGGTTTGAGTTGTCGTTGTTATCTAAAGATAAACTTATTCAGAGGCTTACTTTTAAGTTATTGAGGCGAATTATACTCATGATGTAACAACATTGGTCAGATATAAAAAGGGCTGATACAAATTTTTTCAAAATTTACAGTAGCTATAAACTAGACACCTATTTAGGAGTTAGGTGATATGAAAGTAAAAGAGTTTCGTAAACATCAGAAGAATTTAAAATAAAACTAACATAGGTTTCACGAAACATAATCGGCTAGCCTGAGGTTTCTAACCTCCAGTTATCACACCATCGTTCATACAGGTCGCGAGCATAGTAGTGATAAATCAGCGTCCATTGAGCACCCAGCGAAAATAAAACCAAATATAGTATTTAAGTGTTGTAGCGCACAGAGTTGGGGAGCTTTATAAACTAGGCTTTAAATCTCGGCCTTTTACATTAACGTGAGAGGCGAGAACTCTGAGGCAACTATGCAAAATCCAACTCATGATAAAAAAGTAGATGATAAAAAGTCTGCTGAAACACTAAAAAAAGAAGCGGCAAGCAAGCGCGCAGCTTTAGAACCTGACACGAAAAAATCATACAGAAAACCCCAGCAAAAATAATAGAGTCGTTAATTATCTAACCAGTTTTCGCAAAGCATTATTTGAGCTTAATTAAGGATTGAGTGGCATTATCGACAGGTAGATTCGATAAATATACAAGGAGCTAGATAATAGATGTTCTCTACTATTTGTGGTTCTTCACTCGTTGGTGAGGGCTCATATTCTTGTTGTTTAAGGCTACTGAGAGCGCTATGTCATTAATAACAGAAGACAAAAATAATGAAAGTAATGGTCTAATTAAACGGCTAGGTAAATATCAGTTGTGGCTTCCCAACGGCAAGTATAAAACCAGCTTTGTTATTTTAGCAGTGCTGTTTTGCTTTAGTGCTTTATACACCGCTTTGTTTACTGTACCCAGTGATTCGGTGGCGGTAGTATTAAGATTTGGCAAATTTAGCACTATTTTACCATCGGGTTTACACTTTAAACTGCCTCTTGGTATCGATAGAGTTCATATTGTGCCAATCAAACGCCAACTAAAACAAGAGTTTGGCTTTTCTACTCCCGGCGCAACCGATCCTAATCAAAATGTGACTATTAATAATAATATATTCTTTACTGGCAAGCGCCGTGACGTGCAGTTACGTAATCAATTGGGCGAAACGCAAATGGTGACTGGCGATTTAAATACAGCCCTTGTTGAGTGGGTGATCCAATATCGTATTGCAAATCCTAAAAATTATTTGTTTGAAGTGCGTGATCCTGCCGGTACCTTGCGCTATGTATCAGAATCGGTGATGCGAGAAGTAGTCGGCGATCGTACCGTTGATGAAGTTATTACCATTGGTCGTCAAGAGATTGAAGTTGAAGCACTGCGTAAGATGCAAGCATTAGCGAGTAAATATGTGATGGGGATCAGCATTGACCAAGTGCAGCTAAAAAATATTAATCCACCAAAAGCCGTACAAGCATCTTTTAATGAAGTAAACCAAGCGCAACAAGAAAAAGAAAAGCTGATCAACGAAGCGCGACGTGATTACAATCGCATTATTCCATTGGCTGAAGGTGAGCGTGACCAACGTATCCGTGCGGCTGATGGCTACCGACTAAAACGTGTAAATGAAGCGCAGGGTGATGCGCTGCGCTTTAACGCCTTATTTGCTCAGTTTGAAAAAGCGCCTGAGGTGACTCGAAAGCGTATTTATTTAGAAACAATGCAAAAAGTAATGCCCACAGTTAGCGAAAAAATCATCATTGATAGCAGTGCGCTAGATGTACTGCCTTTGCTTAATCTAACACCACTTAAAGGCCAGTGAGCATGAGACATTATCTATTGTTTTTTCTTGGTATTTTATTAGCATTTATTTTAGCGGCATTAAATAACGCTTTGTATACAGTTAACGAAGTAGAGCAAGTTATTATTACTCAGTTTGGCCGTCCTGTTGGCAACCCTATCACTGATGCGGGTATCAAAATTAAAATGCCATTTATTCAACAAGTAAACTCAATTGATAAACGTGTGCTGGAATGGGAAGGCACTCCTTCTGATATGCCAACTAAAGATAAGCTTTATATTTCAGTCAGTTTGTTTGCCCGTTGGCGAGTGACAGATGCATTACAATACTTTTTACGGTTAGGTGATGAACGCAGTGCACAATCAAGGCTCGATGATATCTTTGGCAGTGAAACACGTAATGCAGTTGCTAAACATGAGCTGATTGAAATTATTCGTACCTCTAAAGACCGCCAGCCTCTTCGCGATAAGCTATTGACTGAGGCCGAAAAGGCGCAAGATATCGGAAGTTTAGTACCAATACATATTGGTCGTTTGCTGGTGGAGCAAGATATATTTAATGCAGCGGCAGAAAAAGTCAAAGTGTTTGGTATTGAGTTACTCGATATTCGTTTTAAGCGTATTAATTATAATGAGAGTGTCCGCCCGAAAATTTATGAGCGAATGATCAGCGAGCGTCGGCAAATAGCTGAACGCTTTTTATCAGAAGGTAAAGGTGAAGCGGCTAGAATTTTAGGTAATCGTGAGCGAGATTTAAATAAAATTCAGTCAGAAGCATACCGCGCAGTAGAAGAGATCCGTGGTTTAGCCGATGCAAAAGCTGCGGCGATTTATGCCGACGCTTATAATCAAAATGCACAAGCGGTCGCATTTTATGCGTTTATCCGCTCATTACAAGCATATGAGTTGGTACTCAATGACAATACGACACTGGTATTATCAACCGACAGTGAGCTATTTCAGTATTTAAAAAACACCGATACACAACCAATATCAGACAAGAATTAGTCGCAGGTCACAGTGTAAATAGGAAGGTTAGTGAGATGACAGTAAACGCCAGCAAGCTGGCGTTTTGGGGGGATGTTTTGTTTAATTGGTTGCCAGCTTTTTAGCTTTGGCTACTTTTGCCCAGTAACCCGCTAGTTCGTAATGTTGATATATAGCTGTTTCAAACTCGGGAGTTATTTGCAGGTTATAATCATACTCTGGCGCATCTTTTATTACTTGGCGGTTGAGATCAACGCTGATGGTATTGTCGAGCCAGCATACTTCGCTGATCCACTCTGGTGGCACTAGCACTTTATGTCCACCCCACCAATTACTGGTATCGATGATCAGATAACGCACCGCCCACGTTGTTTCTTCTACTAATAATCCAGAGACATGACCAATATCACCATCATTTGCATTAATATGATAGCCAATAACCTCTTTGCAACTGCGTAAATTTGGATCTGCTTTTTTATTATCTTCACTTTTAACATTATGGTGAGTTAGTTGTGCGCTGCGTGCACCTGCTTCTGTATGTGGGAGGTGTTGGTGGTCACGGTACAATAAATAAGGGTAAATACCGCCTCCCCAAAATCCTTCGCCTACCCAATAATAAGGGTAGCCATAATAATCGAGTAAGCTGGCCTCATTTTGCCGTGACACGGGTTTATCGTTATCGATAGTTGGGCTGTTTTTAACTTGTTCTTTACTGATCAACACAGGCAGAATTTTTTCTATCCAGTTTGGTTTTTGAACCGCAATTGGTGAGATCAAAACCTGACGGCTGGATAGCCAAGAACCTGTTTCAACAACAAAATAGCGGATCACCCATGCTAAATCATCGAATAGAAAATCTTTTTCTTTACCGATCACACCATCGGTAGCAGCGATAGCGCAATTTTCAAGATCTTTCATGCTACGTAACATAGTAGTTATCCTTTTTAATGGGGTCGACAGTATAAAGTGTTGGCGTGTTTTAGAGCTGATATTGAGGTTGCCAACTAGGCGATGATTTGAATGAACCGCTTTAGTTTTAGCTTATTTGCCGCGGTTGTCTGTGCGCTGCAGTACACAGTCAAATTAGCGAGTTAATTACATGAATGCAGTAATGACCAGTATGAATCGCTGCTTTTTATTATTGACACACAGTTGTTTTGAGTTCGATAACGAACAGAACGTTAGCCTCTTACATAATAAAGTGATGGTAGGTAGTGAAGAATACACTTTACCGCCGATGGTGATCGCTCCACTTAATACTGAGGATATCCTAATGGATAAATACTTTTCAAAAATACTATGTGTTGTTGCAATACTGATGGTTTCACAATTAACTGGTTGCTATAAATCCCCAGAAATTGCTGCGGAAAAGCCGCCAAAAAGTACGGTGGCTAACAATGTTTTAGATATCGATGTAACTACAAACGTTAAAATGGCTTTAATGAATGATCCTATTCTCAGAGCATTTAATATCGAAGTCATTACGAATAAAGGCGATGTGCGTTTAATTGGTATTGTTGATAGCCAAAGCCAAATTGACTCAGCAATGTTAATTGCCAAAGGTGCTGAAGGTACGCATGCTATTC
The DNA here is from genome assembly GCF_014163915.1 of Pseudoalteromonas sp. SR41-8. Classification (NCBI taxonomy): domain Bacteria; kingdom Pseudomonadati; phylum Pseudomonadota; class Gammaproteobacteria; order Alteromonadales; family Pseudoalteromonadaceae; genus Pseudoalteromonas; species Pseudoalteromonas sp. SR41-8. The sequence goes on along the minus strand of NZ_JACJEE010000017.1, from coordinate 583 downwards.
ATGATGAACTGACTGTGAAAAGGAGTTCGTTATGAAAGGATATCTAATCGTGGGGGTTATAACCGCTGTTTTTGCTGTTACAGCAGTTGCCCAAGAAGATGAACGCGAAGGCGAACACCATATGATGATGGGCAAGATGATGCATGATAAAGAAACATCGCATATGGAACCAAAAATGCGGCAAATGTTTTCGCTAATGCAACAGATCGAAAACGAAAATAATCCACAAAAGCGTGAGCAGCTAATGGAACAACATATGAACTCAATGCGTGCAAATATGCGGATGATAAACGACCTAAATGAAAGTGGTGATGATTCAGAGTCAGAAACTGAGGGCGATGAACGTATCAATAAAATGGAAGGTCAGCTGAGAATGATGCAAGTGATGATGGATCAAATGATGGAACACAGCAGCTACAGTGAAATGAAAATGTTACAAAAACATAGAGATAAGTAACTAGGGCGTGTTGACCTTTTGTGATTAATTTTGCAGCAGTGTGTTTGGTATTTAGGCAAGGCAGAGCCTATGTAGTGTGGTTGTTCCCCATAAATAGGCGATAACGCAGCATCAATGCCAAACACG